>CAYMGZ010000014.1:6744-18105 GCA_964390095.1 uncultured Lachnospiraceae bacterium
TGGAACAGGTGGCGGCTCTTTTGTCCGGCGAGGATGTGATGTATACGGACATGGTCTTTACCTCGCCGGATAAAATCATGTTCCTCTCCTTTTTGGTGGTCACGCAGGATGAGGTTTTATGCCTTGCCGGGAGGGAGAAGGAGGATACTGCCTACATTGAAAAATACCTGGGCGGGGAAATTAAAAAACGGATGTTTTCCAAAAAGTTTTACATCACAAAAGATGAGGGGAAATTTCTGGAGCGGGTGGCGCATTCCACGCCGGCAGACGGGTGCGATCAGGAGCTTACGGCGTATCTGGAATCGTTGATGGCTTAATGTGTTTTTTGGTATGGCATGAAGCTTACGGCCAGAGGGGAAGCCAAGAAAAAAATGCCGTTTTGGTGCGGCAAAGTGAGGGGAAAATGCAGGAAATCAGAGTTTCGGCGCGGGAGGAAGGCGGCACACTTTTGAAATGGCTGGGAAAATACTTAAAAACTGCGCCAACCAGCTTTTTTTACAAAATGCTGCGCAAAAAAAATATTACATTGAACGGAACAAAGGCGGAGGGCAGGGAGCGGTTAGTGCAGGGCGATGTCATCCGCCTATTTTTAAGTGATGACACGATACGGCAGTTTGGCGGGGCAGCGTGGCTTGACGGGGCGGTAAAGGAAGTGGGCATCCATGCAAAAGACGGCGCGCATGGGGATTCTTGTATGCCGGCGGGGGCTTTTTTAAAAAAGCAGCCGGAAATCCTCTACGAGGACGATGACATTCTTTTCGTGGGGAAGCCTGCCGGGTGGCTGACACAAAAAGCCGGCGCAGAAGATTTTTCGCTCAATGAGTGGATCCTTTCCTATCTGGTTTCCTCCGGCGGCATCACGCAGGCAGAGCTTGCCACTTTCCGCCCCAGTGTGTGCAACCGCCTTGACCGCAACACAAGCGGGATTGTAACCGCCGGGAAAACGCTCGCCGGGCTGCAGTTTTTATCGGAGGCATTCCATGCGCGGACGTTGAAAAAATACTATACCTGCATGGTCGTGGGGGATGTTTTTGCACCCGCGCATTTAACGGGGTACCTAAAGAAAGATGGGTCTGAAAATATAGTACATATTTTATCAGAAGGAGAAAACGCCGAAGCGGGTTATGAACGGGTCGAAACGGCATACCGCCCGCTTGCCGCAAAGTGTGGGATTACCTATCTGGAGGTGGAGCTGCTTACCGGAAAAACGCACCAAATCCGTGCGCAGCTCGCATCGGCAGGGCATGTGCTCCTTGGCGATACGAAATACACGGATGCGGCGGGCAGGGAACTGAACAGGCGGTACCATTTAAAACATCAGCTTTTACATGCGGGGCGGATCGTGTTCGGGGAAACATGCGGGCATTTTTCCCATTTGGGCGGGAAGGAATTCCTGCAAAAAGAACCGGAGGATTTTTTGGAAGCCAAAAGACGGCTTGGTTTTTAGTACGTTTGGGGGTTATGGGAAATGTCTTGGAATTCACGCGGTCTGCGCGGTTCGATGTTAGAGGAACTGATCAACCTGACAAATGAGAAATACCGTGATAAGGGACTTGCGCTGATCCAGAAAATCCCAACGCCAATCACGCCGATCGAAATTGACAAAAACAGCCACCACATTACCCTTGCTTATTTTGACCAGAAAAGTACGGTAGATTACATCGGTGCCGTGCAGGGGATCCCGGTCTGTTTTGACGCGAAGGAATGTGCGGCGGATACCTTTGCGCTTGCAAATGTCCACGAGCACCAGATCCGGTTCATGCAGGAGTTCGAGAACCAGGACGGCGTTGCATTTTTGGTTATTTACTACAAAAAACAAGATACATATTATTATATGCGCCTGCGCGAACTAAAAACCTATGTGGACCGCGCGGCGGCGGGAGGGCGCAAAAGCGTGCGCCTTGAAGAACTGGATGCGGCATATTTTTTTCAGGTGGGGCAGGGGATGTATGTTCCCTATCTGGAGATGATAAAAAAAGATTTGGAGGAACGTCAGTCTTGACAAAGTGCCATAAGTCCAGTATAATGGTTACATTGTTTTGATAGCATAGCGCCACGTTACCACAGAAAAGCGAAAAATAAAAGTTTTTTTGCGGAACGATATCAGCAAAAAAACGGACGGTGCCGGAAGGAAAGAATGGCCGCAAGGCGGACAGGCTTTCCTTCCCGGGAAGTGGCACAGGGAGTTTTTTTGCGGAACTATAAATAGAAAGGATCCCTTTAATTATGAATGAGAGGCTATTACACACCCCGGAGGGTGTACGGGATATTTACAACGCAGAGTGCGAGAAAAAATCCGTTTTGGAACACCGCCTGCGCCACCGCCTCCACCTATATGGGTTCAAGGACATTGAGACCCCGGTTTTTGAGTTTTTTGACATATTCAGCAAGGAGCGCGGCACGGTACTTTCAAAAGAAATGTACAAATTTTTTGACCGTGAGGGCAACACGCTCGTTCTGCGCCCGGACATGACCCCGCCGATTGCGCGCTGCATGGCAAAATATTACCGCGAGGAAACCATGCCTGTGCGTTTCTGTTACATAGGGAACACTTTTGTAAACAATACAAGTTACCAGGGGAAGCTAAAACAAATCACGCAGCTGGGTGCGGAGCTGATCAACGATGCTTGTGTGGAAGCGGACGCGGAGATGATCGCGATGACGGTGGAATGCCTGTTGGATGCGGGCCTTACCCGTTTCCAGGTCGAGATCGGGCAGGCAGATTTTTTCCGGGGGCTGATGGAAGAAGCCGGTATCCGCGCGGACGAATCGGAAGAACTGCGCGTGCTGATTGAAAATAAAAACATGTTCGGAGTGGAAGAAATCATCCATGGCAAACCGATGCCGGACGGGTTAAAGGAGGTCATTTTAAAACTGCCGGAGCTTTTTGGCACGCTTGACCGCCTGCTTTACGTCAGGCAGAAAATCACGAACGCGCGGGCGCTTGCGGCGCTTGACCGTTTGGAGGCGCTGTATGCGCTGCTTGGCGCGTATGGGTTGGAGGGGTATATCACTTTTGATCTCGGCATGTTGAGTAAATTTAATTACTATACAGGCATTATTTTCCGGGCATATACCTTCGGCACAGGGGATGCCGTGGCCACAGGAGGGCGTTATGATTCGCTGGTCGGGCAGTTTGGCAAGGATGCGCCCGCCATCGGCATGGCGGTGATCGTCAACCAGCTTCTCTTAGCCCTTGCCCGTCAGGAACTGGATGTGGCACCGGCGGCAAGGAACCTGCTGATTGTCTACCGAAAGGAACAATGCCGGGATGCCATTGCGATGGCAAAAAAACTGCGTGCGCAGGGTAAGCGCGTGGAACTGCTGCTTGCAAACGGGCAGTTTGCGGCGCAGGATTACAGGGAATACGCAAAGCGCATGAATTTAAAGGAAGTGGTTTTCCTGGGGGAAGATGGAAATCTTGGGGAAGTAATTTTTCAGGAAGAAGATGAAAATCCCGCAAATGCTTTTTGAACCAGACGGCGGATGAAATGCGAAATGTGGTTTTGTAGGACTTTAATATTGGAGGAGTGTACCGGATGAATGATATTACGATTGCCCTCGCAAAGGGCCGCCTGGCCAAAAAGGCAATGCAGATGCTTACAAAAGTCGGCATCACCTGTGAGGAGATGAATGACCCGGATTCGCGGAAACTGATCTTTACAAACGAGGAACGAAAGCTCCGATTTTTTCTTGCCAAGGCGAACGATGTGCCAACCTATGTCGAGTACGGGGCGGCGGATATCGGCATTGTCGGCAAGGATACCATCCTTGAGGAAGGGCGCAAAATGTATGAGGTGCTCGACCTAAAGATTGGGAAATGCCGCATGTGCGTCGCGGGACCGGAACGTGCCGCCGAGCTTTTAAAACACGGGGAACTGATCCGTGTGGCAACCAAATATCCAAACATTGCAAAAGATTACTTTTATAACAAAAAGCACCAAACAGTTGAAATTATAAAATTAAACGGCTCCATTGAACTTGCGCCGATCGTGGGGCTTTCCGAGGTGATCGTTGACATCGTGGAAACCGGCTCAACGCTGAAAGAAAACGGGCTTGTCGTCCTGGAGGAAGTCTGCCCGCTCTCGGCGCGCATGGTTGTCAACCAAGTCAGCATGAAGATGGAGCATGAGCGCATCACGAAGCTGATCAATGACTTAAAGGTTTTGCTGGCGGAATAGGGCCTGCCAAAAACATGCCCATAAAATGATATAAAAATAAATATGCAAAAAGGGCGGAAAATGCCTGCGGAAATGGAGATTGCCATGAGGATCGTGGAATTAAATGATAATACAAAAAAGAACCTGCTTGAGGATCTGCTAAAGCGCAGTCCGAACCAGTACACACAGTATGAGGAAACGGTGAACGAAATTACCCGGGAGGTACGGGAAAAAAAAGATGCGGCGGTGTTTGGTTACACAAAAAAATTTGACGGTGCCAATATCAATGCGGGCAATATCCTTGTGACAGGGGAAGAATTTGAGGAAGCTTACAGGAAAGTGGACAAAGAGGTTCTGCGCGTCATCCGTGCCGCCATCCAAAACATTGAGTCCTACCATATGCTCCAAAAACGCAACAGCTGGTTTGACGCGAAGGAGGGCGGCATCATCCTCGGACAGAAAATAACCCCGCTTGCCTCGGTTGGCGTGTATGTGCCGGGCGGGAAGGCGGCATACCCGTCCTCGGTACTGATGAATATCCTCCCGGCAAAGGTGGCCGGTGTGGGGCGCATCGTCATGGCAACCCCGCCGGGGAAGGACGGGAAGGTCAATGAGGGGACACTTGTTGCCGCAAAGGAGGCAGGTGTGACGGAAGTTTATAAGGTGGGCGGCGCGCAGGCGGTCGCGGCACTTGCGTTTGGCACCGAGAGCATCCCGAAGGTGGACAAAATCGTAGGCCCAGGCAATATTTTTGTGGCACTCGCCAAAAAAGCGGTTTACGGGCATGTCAGCATCGACTCGATTGCGGGGCCAAGCGAAATCCTTGTGATTGCCGACGAGACGGCCAACCCGCGCTATGTGGCGGCAGACCTTTTGTCGCAGGCGGAGCACGACGAACTTGCGAGCGCAATCCTCGTCACGACAAGCCGCGCCGTGGCAGAGAAGGTCAACGAGGAAATCGCCGGTTTCCTGCCGCAGCTGTCCCGCCGGGAAATCCTTGAAAAGTCCATAGAAAATTACGGCTATATCCTGGTTGCAGAAAACCTTGCAAAAGCGGTGGAAGCGGCGAATGAGATTGCTTCCGAGCACCTTGAGATCGTGACGAAAAACCCATTTGAGGTGATGACGGGGATCAAAAACGCAGGCGCGATTTTCCTTGGGGAATATTCGAGTGAGCCGCTCGGCGATTATTTTGCCGGTCCGAACCACATCCTCCCAACGAACGGCACCGCGAAATTTTTCTCGCCGCTCTCCGTGGATGATTTTGTAAAAAAATCAAGCATCATCTCCTATTCACGGGAAGCACTTGAGAAAGTACACGCGGATATCGAGCTTTTTGCAAAGGCGGAGGGGCTTACCGCGCACGCCAATTCCGTCGCGGTAAGGTTTGATGGGGCAGGGGAATAAACCCGGCACGGCAATCGGTAAAAAGGGGGACGGTTATGGAGCGGAAGGCAAACGTTGTACGCACGACAAAGGAGACGGACATCCGGATGGAGTTTTTACTGGACGGATGTGGGAATGCGCAGATTGATACGGGGATTGGCTTTTTTGACCACATGCTTAACAGCTTTGCGCGCCATGGTTTTTTTGACCTTGCGCTAAAGGTAAAAGGGGATTTGCATGTGGACGGGCACCACACGGTGGAAGATACCGGGATCGTGCTTGGTATGGCCATCCGGGAAGCGCTGGGGGATAAGGCGGGCATCAAGCGCTACGGTTCCTTCCTGCTTCCGATGGATGAGGCACTTATTCTGTGTGCCATCGATCTTTCCGGAAGGCCTTACTTTAATTTTCAGGCGGCGTTCGCGGCCGGGATGGTGGGGACGTTTGACACGGAGCTTGTGAGGGAATTTTTTTACGCGGTTTCCTACAGCGCCGGGATGAACCTCCACCTAAAGCAGCTTGATGGTACAAACAGCCACCATATCATAGAAGCAATGTTTAAGGCGTTTGCAAAGGCGCTTGATGAAGCATCGTCCACCGACCCGAGAATCGTGGGGGCGCTCTCGACCAAGGGGACGATCGCGTAATGAAAGAGGGAGGTATTTATGAAATTATTTCCGGCAATCGACATCAAAAACGGACAGTGTGTGCGGCTGCGGCAGGGGCAGTTCCACGATGTGGAAGTGTATTCGCAGGTTCCGGTAAATATCGCGAAAAGTTTTCAGGCGGCGGGGGCGGCATTCATCCATATCGTTGATCTGGATGGGGCGCTTGCGGGGCGTTCTGTCAATGAGGATGTGATCCGAAGCATTGTGGAGAATGTTTCCATCCCTGTGGAAGTCGGGGGCGGCATCCGCACGGTCAAGGATATTGAAAATAAACTAAACCTCGGTGTCGGCAGGGTCATCATCGGCACCAAGGCAGTTGAAAACCCTCAGTTTGTAAAGAAGGCGGTCGAGACCTTTGGCACGGAGAGGATTGTCGTCGGCATCGACGCGAAAAACGGTATGGTCGCAACGGATGGCTGGGAGAAATTAAGCAATTACAATGCGGTGCAGCTTGCGCTTGAAATGAAGGAAGCCGGCATAAAAACAATTATTTACACGGATATTTTAAGGGATGGCATGCTTTTAGGGCCAAACATTGAGCACACGCGGGAGATGGTGGAAAAAACAGGGATGGACATTGTTGCGTCCGGCGGTGTTTCTTCCATGAAAGACCTTGACGACCTGAACCGGATCCCGGTCTACGGGGCAATTATCGGGAAGGCACTGTATGAACACCGCATCAACCTTGAGGAAGCGGTCAAAAAATATATATAAAAAAGGACGTGAGGAGCATGGGGCACAAAAAAATCATCCCGTACATCAACGCGGAAAACGAGACTCCCGAAAGCGTGGCCGCGCGGGCGGTACGGTACGAGCGTGCGGGGGCGGACGCATTGTTCATATATAATTATTCGGTGGTGGATGCAGAGCGCGAGGAACTGTTCCATACACTGCGCCAGATCATCAAGCAGGTCGATATCCCTGTCCTGGCGGGTTGTGCGGCAAAACGTTTTGAGGATATCAAAAAGGCTTTCTACACGGGGGCGGCAAGGGTTGTCCTCCCTTATGAGAAACTTTCCGATCTTTCCATTTTACAGGAAGGTTCCGACCGTTTCGGCAAAGATAAGCTTGTCATTGAGATCAACGCGGCGGATGAAAAATATGCAGCCCCGCTGGTACTGGACGGTGTTGTCACAAAATTAAAGGAGCGCGGTGTGGCAGGGCTTTTGATCAAACACCTGACCATAACGGACGGTGTGCGCACAAAGGTCAAAAACGCGGGGCTCCCGGTGATCGTCCGCGATTCCCTGTTACGCAATGACATGGAAACCCTGCTTTCCATGGAGAATGTTGAGGGGGTCGCAACCGATTATTATGAAGGCAAGGATATTTTTGCGATCAAGCATGCCCTAAAAGAAGGTGGCGTGTCACTTGACACTTTTGAGAGCGGGATTTCCTTTGCCGAGATGAAAAAAAATTCGGACGGGCTTGTTCCGGTCATTGTGCAGGACTATAAAAATAATGAGGTTTTAATGCTTGCGTATATGGACGAAAAGGCGTATAATAAGACCATGGAAACTGGGAAAATGACGTACTTTTCGCGCGAGCGGAAACGGCTTTGGGTCAAGGGGGAGGAATCGGGGCATTTCCAGTATGTAAAGTCCTTATCCATCGACTGTGACAATGACACGCTTCTTGCAAAAGTCATGCAGGTCGGCGCGGCGTGCCACACCGGGAACCGCAGTTGTTTTTACCGCGAGCTTGTCAAAAAAATGTATGACGATACGAACCCGACCACAGTGTTTTTGGATGTGTTTGGGGTCATCCTTGACCGGAAGGAACACCCGAAGGAAGGTTCCTACACCAATTACCTGTTTGATAAGGGAATTGACAAGATCTTAAAGAAATGCGGCGAGGAGGCAGCGGAGATCATCATCGCGGCAAAAAACCCGGACAAGGAAGAAATCAAGTACGAGATTGCGGATTTCCTCTATCATATGATGGTGTTGATGGCGGAATGCGGCGTAGACTGGGAGGATATCACAAGGGAACTGTCGCACAGGCACTAAATAATTGTGCGGAACTATAAAACAGCATATGCCCGGACAGTGCCGGAAGCGGATTTCCGGGAGCCCTGCGGACGGGAATCTGCTTCCCCGGTCATGGGTACTGGGAGGGCATATGCGGAACTATAAAACAGCATATGCCCGGACAGTGCCGGAAGCGGATTTCCGGGAGCCCTGCGGACGGGAATCTGCTTCCCCGGTCATGGGTACTGGGAGGGCATATGCGGAACTTTAAATAGGAGGAATTGATTATGGCATTTTTAGCAGGTTTTGTTTATTATCTGGCGCTCTTTCTTCTTTATTGTGTCGGGATTTTCGGGGCGGTGAAGCTTGGGATTTTTTGGCGGAAAAAGTCGGATGCAAAGAAGAAAGCCCTGACGGGCACACAGGCGTAAGGAGGTGGGATTCATGGGACAGGTTTTGATGAGGTTTCCGGGCGGGCGGCAGCGTGCGCTGACGCTCAGCTATGATGATGGGGTGGAGCAGGATGTCCAGCTAATCGACATCATGAAAAAATATGGGCTGAAGGGAACGTTTAACCTGAACTCCGGTACCTATCCGCCGGAAGGAACCGTTTACCCTGCGGGACAGATCCACCGCCGCATGCCGAAGGAGCAGGTTTCGGGGCTTTACCTTGCAAATGGCATGGAGGTTGCGGTACACGGGCTGACCCATCCTTTTTTGCAGGATTTGCCTCCCGTGCTTTGTGTGCAGGAAGTTTTGAAGGACAGGGAAAATCTGGAAGCACAATTTGGCTGCATCGTGCGCGGCATGGCATATCCGTTCGGCACTTACAGCGACGAGGTGGTACAGATTTTAAATGAATGTGGCATTGCCTACGCGCGGACAGTACATTCCACACGGAATTTTGATATCCCGCGTGACTGGCTGCGCATGCCTGCAACCTGCCACCACAATGACCCGGAACTGATGGCGCTCGCAAAACGTTTTACGGAGTCTTTCCACTGGACAACGCCGCAGTTGTTCTACCTTTGGGGGCACAGCTATGAGTTCGAGGAGAAAAACAACTGGAACGTGATGGAAGAATTTGCCAAATATATCGGCGGGCGGGAAGAAATCTGGTATGCAACAAACATTGAAGTTTACGATTACGTACAGGCTTGGCACCGGCTGATTTTCTCGGCGGATGGCAGGCGCGTGTACAACCCGACGGCAACGGAGGTCTTTTATGATGACCGTGGAACGGCCGGGAGCGTCAAACCGGGCGAGTGCAAAGTTTTAGGCTAAATTCTTACATATGTATAGAATCAAGCACAAAAAAACAGAGGATCAGGTTTCCTCTGTTTTTTTGTGTGGCGTTGTTTTGTTACCTGCCAAGCCTGCAGGTACCGGTGTCTTTCATTTCTGTTTGCATATTTCCCCCACCCCTTTCATATAATAAAGCAAACGCGCATGTTGTGCAGTTGTGCGGCACGGAGATTTGAGGAAAAACGGAGGGTATGCAATGGAGACGGAGAAAAAATATAATCTATACAACGATATCCGCAAAAGGACGAACGGCGAAATCTATCTTGGCGTGGTAGGACCGGTGCGGACGGGGAAATCAACCTTCATCAAGCATTTTATGGAGGAGATGGTCATCCCGGAAATCGAGGATGTACATAGCAGGGAGCTGGCGACCGATGAGCTCCCGCAGTCCGCGGCAGGCAAGACCGTGATGACAACGGAGCCGAAATTTATCCCGAAGGACGCGGTGGAGATTGAAATATCGGACGGGGTGAAAGTCTCCGTGCGCATGATCGACTGTGTCGGTTTCATGGTGGATGGCGCGGTCGGGCACATGGAAAATGACGCGGAACGCATGGTGCGGACCCCATGGTTTGCCCATGAAATCCCGTTTACGCAGGCGGCGGAGATTGGTACGCGCAAGGTCATCCACGACCATTCGACCATCGGGCTTGTCGTCACGACGGACGGGAGTTTTTCGGAGATCGGGCGGGAAAGTTACCGGCAGGCGGAGGAACGCACCATCGCTGAGCTGCAAAAGATCGGCAAACCGTATATCGTGCTCTTAAATACCATAAGGCCGTACTCGGCGGAGACGAAGGAACTGGCCGAACAGCTTTCGGCACAGTACGGGGTCAGTGTGCTGCCCGTCAACTGCGAACAGCTCAAAAAAGAGGACGTTGACCGCATCATGCAGAAAGTCCTTGATGAATTCCCGGTCAGCGAGTTACAGTTCCGGATCCCGAAATGGACGGAACTGCTGCCAAAAGACCACCCGGTCAAACAGGGGATGATCCAGAACGCAAAAGAAATGCTTGGGCGTTTCACCAAAATGAAGGATCTGAAAAACGCCAAAAAACAGCTTTTTTCAGATGAGCTTTACCGCTTCCGGCTGGAGGAACTCTCGATGGAAAGCGGCATTGCCCAGATTAAGGTTGATGTGGCGGAAAAATGCTATTACGGGCATATCAGTGATATGATCGGAACCCCGATCACAGGTGAGTACCAGCTTTTCCAGATGATCCGTGAGCTTGCGGAAAGCCGCAAGGAGTACGAGAAGGTGGCACATGCCTGTGAGGAAGTCGGGGCGAACGGCTACGGCATCGTGATGCCGTCCATCAGTGAGGTTTCGGTGGAACAGCCGGAAATCATACGGCACGGGAATAAATTTGGGGTAAAGCTCAAGGCAACCGCGCCATCCGTCCATATGATCCAGGCGGACGTTGTGACGGAAGTTGCGCCGATTGTCGGGACAAAAGAGCAGGCGGAAGACCTGATCGAGTATATGTTGGAACAGTCCGACCGCGCGGAATCCGGCATCTGGGATACCAATATTTTTGGGAAAACCTTACAGCAGCTTGTCGAGGAAGGCATCCAGACAAAAATTGACCGCATGACAATCGAGAGCCGCAGGAAGATGCAGGATACGATGAAGAAAATTGTAAACGAGAGCAACGGCGGGATGATCTGCATCATCATCTGACCATACCTTAATTGCCAGAAACAGACCTGCCCGGGGAGCATGTTCCCGGCAGGTTTTTTTCTGCTCCCGGGTTTCCGCTCCCCGCTTTTGTAACAGGAAAGCCAAAGGCTTTCCTGTTATCCGCTTTTCTATTTTTTGCACAAATCCTATTTACATTTTCGGGTCTGTATTGTATAATGTGATTATAAGTT
>CAYMGZ010000015.1:0-17306 GCA_964390095.1 uncultured Lachnospiraceae bacterium
GTCGCCTACAAGATCTTCTGCATCTACCCTCGAATTGCCTTTTATGATTGCAAGTTGCATTAGATCATCGTAGTACCCCATAATTTCATCATTTTTCATATTACACCTTGCTTTCCGGAATGCTTTTTTCCTTCATCCATATAGTCGTAACAATTTGAAGTTGGTTCACGTTTTTTAAAACTTTTATACCTTCGTTTGATCTTATCAATGTCCGCGTATGGATAATTTACAGCAAAAAATGTAGGTTGTGGCAACCGTTCTTTTTGTGTTCTTAACCGATCATCAAAAGTGAATGGGATTGCGGCCACAGTATTTCAATTAAAAAATGCCGCCCGCATATACAGACGGCATTTTTTTCACGGAAGAATTTTATTATCGTTCCATCTTCCCCCCCCCAAAAAAATCTTCCATAAGTTTACATATTATGTTTACACATTTTCACAACCGCATATTAACTTCCGCTTGGATATGCGGTTGCCCTCGCCCCGTACTCATACAACATCAATGCATTCCGCCTCCGGCATGACATATTCCTTCCAGAATGACTCAAAATCACAAGGCCGCCCGAAGAAATACCCCTGGATATAATCCGGGTTGATCTCGCTGATGCGGTTTAACTCATCCTGCGTCTCGATCCCCTCGATGCAAAGCTTCAGCTTGATGCTGTGCGTCATATCGACCATATGCCGGAGCAGGTCATATTCGTATGCATTTTGCAGTGCCTTCATCGTAAAAGAGCGGTCGATCTTGATCGTGCTCGGTTTCACATTGTAAAGGTAATGGAAATTCGAATATCCCGTGCCAAAATCATCCAGCGCAAGCGGTATCCCGTGCTGCTGCAAGCCATCACAAAAGCCGATGAACTTCTCATTTGTCTCAAGGAAACCGCTCTCCGTAAGCTCCACAACAATCGCGCCCGGCGCAAGCCCATATCGGCGCTCCCCCTCCAAAAGCTCCTTTAGGATATTGCTTTTTAGCACCTGCACATAGGACACATTGACCGATATGCGGAAATCCGGTATGTACTTCCGGATCCGGCTGCATGCCTCCATCGCCTTGTGCATGACAAAGCGCCCTACCGGGATGATCAGCCCGCTTTCTTCTAACAGCGGGATAAATTCCGTCGGCGGCACGGGTCCGGTCTCCTCCGTCTCAAAGCGCAGCAGCGTCTCCGCGCTGAATACGTTATGCTCATCGATATGTACAATCGGCTGGAAATTCGCAACAAACCCGCGGCAGTCCTCATTCACTGCCTGGCGCAAACGTTTCAGGAGCATACGCTTTCTCTGGAACCGTTCATAATCCTCTGCGTCAAAAAGATAAAGCTTATTTTTTTCGCCGTTTTTCGCCGTATTTAACGCAAACTCCGACAATTTCATGATAGTGCTGTACGATACCTTCTCCAAAGCATCAAAATCAAGTGCCCCCGCCGAGATTGTGTAAAAGGTGTCATAACAGGTTTCCTCGATAAAATGCTTAATCTCCTCGCGGATATCATCGTAAAGAAACGCAGCTTCCGCAAGGCCATGCGCCGAAAAATCCAGCACCGCAAACTCATCGGCCACGACACGGTATAGTTTCTGCCCCGGCTTCCTGACATGCTCAATACACTCCGCCGTCTTGCGCAGGATCATATTGCCGTATTCCATGCCACGGTTTTCATTGATCTCCTTAAAATTATCGATTCCGATGCGCAGGACATACCCGTGCACCTGCCCTTTCAGATGTTTTGTAAGCTCCGCCCGAAGGCTTGTCTCCCCTAACAGCCCGGTGATGTTGTCCGCCTTCTGGCTCGTCCCGATCTCATTGATACAGCCGACCAGAAATTCCGGCACCCCATCCCCATTGCAGATCACACTGCCACGGCAATTGATCCAGATGGCCTTGCCTTCCTGGTCCACCCAGCGGTACTGCATATTGTGGAATTCCTTCTCCCCCCGCCGTATCTGCCCGATCTCTTCGTCCAATGCTGGGAAATCCGCCGGGAATACCAACTTTTTAAGCACCTCCACCACATTCCCAAAACAGCTTTCCTCTAGCGGAAACCGTTCCAGCGCGTTGGAGGAAATGCAATAACAATCCCCCAGCAGGTCATAAAAATACAAATAATCGTCCATGCTCGGTGTCAAAATATCAATGAACTGATGAAATTTCTCCACCGACAGCCCCCTTGTTCCCTCCTGCACCAAGTTCTCCCCCTTCCTGCACACATACAGGGTTTTCCCGGTACTATGCCTTTCTTTTATTATACGCCAAATCGTCAGTTTTTTCAATATATTTTGTGGATTTTTTATTGATTTTGTGCAATTAAAGAATATTTTTTGTTTGTTTTTCGATGATTTGGATATATTTTTTGAATTTTCAGTATTTTGACCCGATTTTTATACTTATAGGATTTTTCCCCTGTTCCCCGCCGCGCAACCTGTACGCCGCCTGGCAAAATCCAGCAGTAAATCTCCATATGCGGGTCTGCGGTCGAGTTGGAGACAGCTTTTTGCCCCTACCCGCCGCGCGTGTTGCGTCAGCAACTATACTCCATCCGCGCCCCTGCGCATAAAAAAATCCGCCAGGTCTTAAAACCTGGCGGATTTTTTTTATGCGGTTACTTTCTCAGGCCAAGACGGCTGATCAAGTTACGGTAAGAATCAAGGTCGGTCTTCTTCAGATACGCGAGAAGCCCCCTCCTCTGACCTACCATCTTAAGCAGGCCGCGCCTGGAATGATGGTCCTTATGGTTGTTTGCAAGATGCTCGTTGAGCTCATTGATCCTCTCGGTCAGGATGGCGATCTGAACCTCCGGTGAACCGGTATCCCCTTCCTTCCTTCCATAAGCTGCGATGATTTCCGCTTTCTTTTCCTTACTGATCATTTTTTTAATCCTCCTGTTTGATAGAATCGCCGGATACTAAGGGGAGGTCGGAGCATCCACCCTCCTGGTATCGGCTGCACGGCTCAGTATAACATAAACCGTGCCCTTTGTAAAGGCTTATTTCATATCGATGTTCGGAACTTTTGCTTCCTTGCCATTGATTGCATGGATCAGCATGAATGCAAAAATCAGGATAAAGGCGAACCCAATCACGCCATGGACGATATCAATCATTTTATCAAAGACATTGTATGTAGTCCGGATGCCACTATTCATCGAACTTTTCGCGTCCGAAAACCAGCTAAGGACTGTCCACAGGACCGAGTAAAGGATCTCAACAAGATAACCGAGGAAGCCAAACTTCAAAGATGTCTTTACCGTATTCCTGACCGTATCGTCAAAATCAAACAAAAAGACAACAACCGTAAATAAAACCATCAGCCAGCTGATGCTCCTCTGTGACAGGAGGTAGCCAAAAACCACCGCCATACTTGCCAGAAGGTTGGTCGGAACGCCAAAATTCTTTTTTGTTAAATAATTCATGTTTTTTCCCCTTTTCTGGATTATTTTATTATAACCACCTTTACTTTAATATAAAGATGTTAAAATTGCAATAGCCAGGTTACATTTTCTTTCATTTTTCGTTTCGGGTTTTTATGGGCGATCTTCTTTTTTGCCCTCCTGTCCCCATAACAACATATTCCCCTCTTCCTCAAAATATGCACGGCAACGTTCTTTATCTTTTGCGATCTGGTCACGCAGCATACCGATATCCGCAAATTTCCTCTCCGGGCGCTCAAAATGCAAAAATTCTGTCTTTGCCGGCTTCCCATAGCAATCGCCGCCGTAGCCAAGCAAATAAGTTTCCACCCAAGGTTCCTTTTGCTGCCCCACCGTGGGGCGCACCCCCACATTCGTCACCCCGGAAAACACGCCTTCCGGCAGATATGTCCTTGTCATATAAACCCCGTTTGGCGGAAGGAGTTTTTCCTTTGGCGGTATCAGGTTGATGGTCGGGAAACCAAGCCTTCCCCCTAACTTCTTTCCGTGCAGGATATTCCCCGCCACAAAATAGCAGGAGCCGAGCATCCGCGCCGCCTCCTCCATCTCCCCTGCCATGATCTGCCCCCGGATGCGGGTCGAACTGATTGCCTCCCCCGCATATTCCACCCGCTCACAGACCGCGAGGCCATAGCCAAACTTTTCCCGAAAACGTTTTAGCATCTGTGCATCCCCCCTTCGGTTATGCCCGAAGCGGTTGTCCTCCCCGACCGCGATAAATTTCGCCCCCAGCTGCCCGGCCAGAATATCCGCGATGAAATCCTCCGCCTCCATCGCGCTCGTCTCCTTTGTGAACGGGTATGCAACCAAAACATCCACACCGCACGCTGCTAAAAGTGTCTTTTTTTCCTCCTCCGTGTAAATCAGCTTGGCATTGTTGCCAAAAAACATCCCCGGATGGAAATCAAAGGTAAAAACAACGCTTTTTCCCCCGCTTTTCTCTTTTTCACCGGAAAGCTTTTTTAGGAGCAGGCGGTGCCCTAAATGCACCCCGTCAAATTTCCCGATCGTCACACAGGTATTTTGTAAGGAAAAATCCTTTGCACAAATATACTCCATCTCCAACTTCTCCCTTGCTCTTGAAATGCCGGATCCCGTGCCTGCATTTTTCCTACGGAGTTTCCCGCAGGGTTACCTGGCGCGGCATAAACATTTTCACGTTCCGGTAACAGCCCTCGCCCCTGTCATAACAATAGAGCGCACAAAAATTCCCGGCACTGTCATACACGCGGAAACATGGGGTATCCTGTGCCTGTCCTTCCTCCCGCAGGACTACTTCATCCTGCTTTAACTTATTCCCATTGTAAAGATATTGGTTCGCCCCCTCACGCATAAAAAGTGCCGGGTAGTTCAAAAACAAACGGTCGGTCGGCAGCAGGATTTCCTGCACCTTGCCTGCCGCACAGATTTCCCCGATCTCGGAAAGGGTGTGTGCACCGTCTTCCAAAAACGAGCCAACCCGCGTGCGCTTCAAACTTTTCATGCAGCCCCCACAGCCAAGTTTCCTCCCCACATCCTCGCAGAGGGTACGGATGTAAGTGCCCTTGCTGCAGGTGATACGGAAACGGATGGTCTTTTCCCCCGCAAAAGTACTTTCCGCGGGAAGGCTTTGTCCGGAAAATCTTTCCTGGAAGGATCCTTCTTCCGGGAAAGAGCCGGAAAGCACCTTGATGGAATAAATCGTGACCGGGCGCGCTGCCCGCTCCACCACCCTGCCTTCCCTGGCAAGCTCATAAAGTTTCTTCCCGTTCACTTTCAGGGCCGAGTACATCGGCGGTATCTGCCCATAAGTCCCGACAAAAGACAAAAGTGCTTCTTTTGCCTCCTCGTAACCTGCCGTCACCGCACTTCTTTTTAGTACCTTGCCCGTAATATCCTGCGTGTCCGTCTCCACGCCAAAAAGGAGCACAGCCTCGTACTCCTTTTCCTTGTCAAGCAAAAGCCCGCATGCCTTTGTTGCCGAACCGACACAGACGGGGAGCACCCCCTCCGCATCCGGGTCGAGCGTGCCGGTATGGCCAATACGGCGCTCATGCAATATGCCGCGCAGCTTCGCCACCACGTCAAACGAGGTATACCCCCGCTCCTTGTAAACATTGATAATACCGTCCATCGTATCCTAAAACCCCTTAATCCGCCTCATCCAATTGGTGTGCCAGCCCGGCAAGCAGGTTGTTGATCACGTCGTGCATAAACCCATGCGCATCGTAACCCGCTGCCTTCTTATGCCCGCCGCCGCCAAAAAACACCGCCGTCTTGCTCACATCCACCTTGCCGTTGGAGCGCATGCTCACCTTCAGGCACTGTGGCTCCGTCTCATAAATAAAAACCGCCACCTCCACGCCCTGCGTCACGCGCAGCTGGTCAATGATCCCGCTCAGGTTCGCAGGCACGACCCCGTACAGGCGCATGGTCTTGTAGTTTAAATACGACAGGATCACCCTCTTGTCGAGCACAAGCATGCTCTCCATCAGGCAGCGCCCGAGGATCTGGTTCTCGATGTAGCTCTTTTCATAAAAAGTCCGGTCGATCACTTTCGCGGAATCAACCCCCATGCCAAGCAGCCGCCCCGCAATGCACATCGTCTGCTCGGAAGTATTGGAATGTTTGAACACCCCGGTATCATGGACAATGCCAAGGTAGAGTGCCTCCGCCACCGCAAAGGAAATATTTTCCTCGTGCATACAGGTAAAAAGCACCTCGCAGGTCGAACTATAGTCCGCACACAGCACGAGCTCATCGGTAAAATGCCCGCTGTTGCTGATATGGTGGTCAAAGCAGATTGTCTGTTTTGCCGCCTTAAAATATGGCAGCGCGTCGCCCAGACGGTCCTCACTGCTGCAGTCCAGTACGATAAACAAATCATACTGCTTTTCCCGGCCAAATTCCCACAGGGGTTTTCCGGAATTTTTTAGGAACAAAAACGCCTCGGGGATATCCTTCATGTAAACCGTGATTTCCTTTTCAAAGGAACGGTTAAAATTTTCCTGCAGGTAGTTATACAGTGCAAGGCATGCCCCCACACAGTCGCCATCCGGGCGGATATGCCCGGCAATGGCGATGGAACCTGCCTGTGTGACAGCCTCCTCCAATACCTTGCAGCCCCTTTCATTTTTCATTCTCCTTCCCCCTCTCTGCAAAACACCAAGGGAAAACCTTTCCTTCGGTGTCTGCCGCAAGAACTTCCCGCCGCATCTGCGCCAAAAACTTTTTGCGGTACCCGCAGCAAAACTTCCTTGCGGCTGCGTTTTCCGGAACCCTGATTTTCAGTCCCCCCCAACTTCCTCTTCCTCGTTTTCCTCCCTGCTCTCCCGCAGGCCCACCATGGCATCATCAATGAGTTTTGACATATGGACCCCATACTCGATTGACTGGTCACAGATAAACCTTAGCTCTGGTGTGTTGCGCAGGTTGATGCGGTGTGCCAATTCACTGCGCAGAAACGGTGCCGCACTCGCAAGGCCAACAAGCGTTGCCTTCTGCGACTCTTCATCACCGAGCACACTGATGTACACCTTCGCCGTCTTTAAATCCGGTGCCACCTCACATGAGACCACCGAAGTCATCGGGTTGACGCGCGGATCCTTTAATTCCTGCGAGATCAGCACGCCAAGCTCCCTTTGCACCTCCTGATTGATCCTTGTATTCTTAATGCTGTTTTTTCTCATTACCTTGGAACCTCCACCATTATATAGAACTCTACCTGGTCAAATTCCTGCAAGTCATTGAACTTTTCAAAAACAAGACCACATTCATATCCGGCGGCGACCTCCTTCACATCATCCTTAAAGCGTTTTAACGACGCGAGTGCCCCCTGGTAGATCTGTTCACCGTCCCTTGTGATCCGGGCAAAAGCGCCCCTTACAATCTTGCCGTCCAGCACATAGGAACCCGCGATCACGCCAAGCCCCGATGCACGGAACGTCTGGCGCACTTCCGCATGCCCGATGACCTGCTCCTCATAGGTCGGGTCAAGCATGCCCTTCATCGCCGCCTCGACATCCTCGATCGCGTTATAGATCACGCGGTAAAGCCTGACATCGACCTTCTCGCGGTCCGCGATGTCCTTCGCGGTATTGTCCGGCCTTACGTTAAAACCGATGATGATCGCATTGGAAGCGCTCGCAAGCGTAACATCGGACTCGTTGATCGCACCGACACCGCCGTGGATGATACGGACTGCCACCTCCTCATTGCTCAGCTTTAACAGGCTCTGCTTCACGGCTTCCACCGAGCCCTGCACATCCGCCTTGACAATCAGGTTCAATTCTTTGATATTGCCCGCCTTAATCTGCGAGAACAGCCCGTCAAGCGACAGCTTCGCCTTTGTGTCGGCAAGCAGCTTTTCCCTGCCCTGCGAAATAAAAGCCTCGGCAATATTCCTTGCTTCCTTCTCGTTGTTTGTCGCCATGAAAATCTCGCCGGCCGCCGGGACATCGTTTAAGCCTAAGATTTCCACCGGGGTGGAAGGGGTTGCCTCCTTCACACGCCTTCCTTTATCATCGATCATCGCGCGCACCTTACCGTATGCGGAACCGATTGCCACGCAGTCACCGACATGCAGTGTCCCTTTCTGCACAAGGATGGTCGCCACAGGGCCCCTGCCCTTGTCAAGTTCCGCCTCAATCACGATACCGCGCGCGTTCCGGTTCGGGTTCGCTTTAAGCTCACACATCTCCGCCGTCAGAAGGATCATCTCCAAAAGCTGCTCCAACCCTTCCTTCGTATGTGCGGAAACCGGGACGAAAATAGTGTCGCCGCCCCAGTCCTCAGCCACAAGCTCATGCTCGGTCAATTCCTGCTTTACGCGCTCAACGTTCGCGCTCGGCTTATCGATCTTATTCACTGCCACGATGATCTGTACCCCTGCCGCTTTGGCGTGGTTGATCGCCTCGATGGTCTGCGGCATCACGCCGTCGTCCGCCGCCACCACCAGGATGGCAATATCCGTTGACTGCGCACCGCGCATACGCATGGAAGTAAACGCCTCATGCCCCGGTGTGTCAAGGAAGGTGATCCGCTCCCCGTTCTTCTCCACGGTATAGGCACCGATATGCTGTGTAATGCCACCGGCTTCCTTCGCTGTGACATTTGTTTCACGGATGGCATCAAGCAGGGAGGTCTTACCATGGTCAACATGCCCCATGACACAGACAACCGGCGGACGCTTCTCCATCAGGGCTTCGTCCTCCTCGGCTTCCTTTAAAAGTTCCTCCACCACATTGATCTTTACTTCCTTCTCCGCGATGCAGTTAAAGCCAAGCGCAATTTCCTCCGCCTCCTCGAACGGAATCTCCTGGTTGATGGAAACCATCTTACCTTCAAGGAATAACTTCTTCACAAGCGCCGCCGGTGCCTGCTTCATCTTCTCCGCCAATTCCTTGATTGTCACAACTTCCGGGAGGATGATGGTCTTGATCTCATCTTCCTTCTCCTGTGAAGCCGGCTGTGTCTTTGGTTTAATGAACGCCCCCTTGCGGTTCGGGTCTTTCTTGTTCTTCGCCGCGCCGTCCTCCATATCGCGGTCACGGCCGCGGTCACGGTTCTTGTCACGGCTGCGGTCATTGAATGCCGCCGCGCGCTGTTCCTTTGTCAGCTCATTTGCAAGGTCTGCCTTGATGCTGCTCTTTTCCCCGCCGCGGTTATCCCTGCCGCCGCGCCCGTAGGATCCCCTGTTATTATGCCCGGAATCCTTATCCGCATCCTTATTATATCCGCCGCGCGCACCGGATTGTGGACGGTCGCCCGGCTTCCTGTCACCGTACTGGCCCTGTGGGCGGTCGCCGGATCTTCCCTGGCCGTTCCTGCGGTCACCGTATGAACCCTGCCCACGCTCGCCAGACCTCCTCTCACCATACTGACCCTGGGTACGCTCGCCCGGTCTCCTGTCGCCGTACTGCCCCTGGGCACGGTCACCCGGTTTCCTCTCACCATACTGGCCCTGTGGGCGGTCACCCGGTCTTCTGTCACTTCCGTTTCTTCTTTCGCCCCCTTGGGCGCGGTCGCCGTTTCTTCTCTCACCGCCACCCTGGGCACGGTCACCGTTCCTTCTCTCGCCACGGTCGCCGTTTCTTCTTTCACTGTTCCCACCCTGGCCACGGTCGTTTGGCCGCCTGTCACCGTTACCGCCTTGTGGGCGGTCATTTGAGCGCTTCTCATTCCCGCCGCCCTGGCCCTGGGTACGGTCATTTGGCCGCCTGTCACTGTTCCCACCTTGTGGGCGGTCATTTTGCCGCCTCTCGCCGTTACTGCCCGGACGGTCGTTCTTTCCGCCCTGGCCACGGTCGTTTAGGCGCTTCTCGCCGCCTGCCTGGACACGGTCATTTGGACGCTTCTCACCACCACCTGCCTGGACGCGGTCATTTGGACGTTTTTCGCCCCCCTGCCCTTGGTTATTCGGATGGTTTTCATTACTGCCTGTCTGGCTGCGGTCATTTGGGCGCTTCTCACCACCACCTGCCTGGTCACGGTCATTTGGACGTTTCTCGCCCCCACTGCCCTGCACTTTTTCCTCACTCTGGGCTTTCTTTTGCTCTGCCGCCTTCTTTTCATTGCCCTGCGGGCGTTCTGTTTGCGTGGTTGTTTTCTTTTCCTGTAGCATGTTTTCTTCCTTCTTCGGTTCAAAATATTTTTTTACAATGTCAATTTCCTTGTCCTCAATGTTGCTGCTGGCCGTCTTGCCCGCGATCCCGTTCGCCGCCAAGGCCCCTTGGACATCCTTTGAGGAGATTTCCCTCTTCGTTGTCTGAGTCAGCACTTTTGCCAGCTCATGAATTCTCATTTTCGCCATTCTTACCTCCGTTCCTGCACTGATGCAGCGCGAAAAAGCCCTTTCCCTTTCCTACCTGACCGCAACCGAAAGCGTATCCAAATGCTTTCTTGCCGCCTTCGCCATCCCCGCGTCCAAAACCGCGAGCGAAGCCCTGAATTCCTTCCCGATCCAGTGCCCCAATGTATCCTTATCCGAAAAACAGCAAAAAGGCACATCGTAAAACTCACACATATTCCGGAACATTTTTTTTGTATTGTCCGAGGCATCCTCCGCCACGATACACAAAAAAGCCTTTCCTTCCTTGACAGCCTTCTCCGTCATAAACTCACCGCTTGCCACATGCCCGCCTTTTGCCGCAAGCCCAAGCATGGAATATACCTTTTTTTCCGCTGTCACTTTTTTTAACCCTGCCTCGTCAACCTCCATGGATTTCCTTTAACCTGCCCTCCAATGCTTCATATACTTCCGCCGGGACCACCATTTTTAAAGACCGTTCCAGCCCCTTGTTTTTCCGGGCTTTCCCCAGACATTCCGGCGTGCCGCATATGTATGCGCCCCTTCCGTTTTTTTTGCCGGTCACATCAATCATAATCTCGTCTTCCGGCGTGCGGATCACACGTACCAACTCTTTTTTATTTTTCATCTCACCGCAGCCCGTACATTTGCGCAGCGGCACTTTTTTGATTCCCGTCACTCCTTGTCACCTCACTTTTCCCTGCGCCAGCCTTTCATCCAAAAACGCATTTCCAAAAACCTTAACGCCTAACGCTCCCCATCCTCTGCCGGGTACTCCTCTTCATATGGTTCCAATGGTTCTTCCCCTTCATACCCGCCATCCGGGTCATCCCCTTCCATATCCGAATCTTTCCTCTCATAATCATCTACATAATTGTCGTCATAATCATTGTACGAACCATCGCCATAGGAATCATCGTTATAGCCTTCTTCACTGTCGCTCTTGATATCGATCTTGTAACCCGTCAGCCTTGCCGCAAGGCGTGCGTTCTGCCCCTCACGCCCGATGGCAAGGGAAAGCTGGTAGCCCGGCACAACGACCCGCGCCGTCTTCTCTTCCTCATCCACCTCCACGGAAACCACCTTTGCCGGGCTGAGCGCGTTGCGGATCAGGGTCGCCGGGTCGTCGCTCCAATTGACAATGTCAATCTTCTCGCCCCTAAGCTCATCCACGATCGCGTTCACCCTCGCACCATTGATGCCGACACAGGCACCGACCGGGTCCACATTCGGGTCGTTGGAGCTGACTGCCATCTTCGTCCTTGCGCCCGCCTCACGGGAGATGCTGCGGATTTCGACAACGCCGTCCTTCACCTCGGTCACTTCCGCTTCAAACAGGCGCTTTACAAGCTCCGGATGCGTCCTTGACACGGTGATTTTCGGTCCTTTCGGCGTATCCTTTACTTCCACGACATAGAGCTTGACACGCTCGGTCGGGCGGAAATGCTCCCCGGCAATCTGCTCGTTCTTTGTGAGAACCGCATCGACCTTGCCTAGGTTGATGCTGACGTTCTCACCTACATAGCGCTGCACGATGCCGGTCACGATATCCCGCTCCTTCTCAAAATACTGGTTGTAGAGAACCTTGCGCTCCTCCTCGCGGATTTTCTGCACAACGACCTGCTTCGCCTTCTGTGCCGCGATGCGCCCAAAATTTTTCGGGGTGATCTCAATGTTTACGATGTCGCCAAGCTCATATTTTTTCTTTGGGAATTTTTGCCTTGCCTCCTCCAATGTGATCTGTAAAACAGGGTCTTCCACCTCCTCGACGACCTCCCGTTCCGCATACACGGCGAATGCGCCCGTATCCCGGTTAATCGTGACTTTAATGTTGTCTGCCTTGCCGTACTGGTTCTTGCATGCGGTCAACAGTGAATTTTCGATTGCCTCAAGCAGGATGTCCTTGCTGATGTCCTTCTCCTTCTCAATCTGGTTTAATGCTTCAATCAACTCTTTATTGCTGTCCATTTTTATCACCTTTTCCTTTCTTATTATGGATTGTTTTTCTATATATTCAGATATTAAAGAACCAACGGTTCAGAAGTCAATGGTAAGCCGGATCAGGGCAATATCGCTGCGCTTAAGGCGCATTTCCTGCCCGTTTTCTTCCTCCAACACAATCCCGTCTTTGTCAAAGGAACGCAAAATCCCAAAAAAATCCTTACGTCCGTCCACCGCACGGAACAATTTCCCCTCAACGGCTTCCCCGATGCTGCGCGCAAAGTCCCTGTCTTTTTTTAACTGCCTGCCAAGCCCAGGCGAGCTCACTTCAAAGATATAGGAATCCGGAATAAAATCCTTCTCATCCAGCAAATCGCTCATCCGGCGGCTTACCGTCTCGCAATCATTGACCGTGATGCCCCCTTCCTTGTCGATATATGCCCGCAGGTACCAGTTGCCTGCCTCCTTAACATATTCCACGTCAACCAGTTCAAAACCATACTCCGCAAGAACCGGCAGGATCAATTCCTCGGTCTTTATTTCGTATTCTTCCCGTTTTGTCATTTCTTCCTCATTTCTGCGCGGGGCGCGTTTTTTGCCAAATTTTCCTGCGCTGCCAAAAACAAAGAGTGGACTTTACCGCCCACTCTTTGTTTCTATCCTATCATTAAATCTTATTTATTATACTACTTTTTCCATCCAAAGTCAAGAATTTTTTTCATTTTTCTCCAGAAAAGCGTAACAGGAAAGCCGAATGCCAAACTGCTACGAATCCCCCTTTGCCGCAGGGAGTGCTTTGCCTGCCATGCGCACGGTCACTTCACCGGTTGAGAGAACACGCATTGTCCCGTCCGGCAGTTTTATGACCAGGCCGCCATTTTCATCAATGTCCACGGCACGCGCCTCCTCCGGCTCCCCGCCGGAATAAACTTGGATTGCCTTCCCAAGCACCATCGAATGTTCCTTGTACTCTTTCAGGAAACCCCTTGTAGGGAGCTCGGAAAGCACATAAAACATCTGTGTGATGATTTCTGCCGCCAATTTACTGCGCGTCACCAAAACCCGCTTCTCCCCTGTATATAATGCACCCGCGATATCCCTGATTTCCTCCGGGAACTGTTCGGGCGCAATATTGAAGTTGATCCCGATGCCGGGAATCACGCAGTCCACAATCCCCGTCTCACAGTCCGTCACGGCCTCCGTCAGGATACCGCATACTTTTTTCCCCTGATAATACAGATCATTTACCCATTTGATCTCACAGATGATCCCTGTCACTTTGCGGATGGCGCGTTGTACGGCCACACAGGTTGCCGTTGTGATAAAAACCGCTTCCCCTGCTGCAATCTCCGGTTTTAACAGGAAACTCATGCAAAGGTTGCCGCCCGGCACACTGAAAAAACTCCGTCCACGCCGTCCACGGCCTGCGGTCTGCATCTCGGCGACATAGACGGCAGGTGCTTTTCCCCCTGCGTTAGCTGCCTGTTTTGCAAGCGTGTTGGTTGAAGTGGTCTCCCGGTACACTTCCATATGCATGGTCCTATATTCTTCGGGAAGATAATTCCGGATGCCCTCCTCCGAGAGCACATCACTGCTCTTTGGCAGGCAATATCCGCGGTTGGGGGCCGCCAAAATCTCATAGCCCTCTTTTTTTAACGCCCCAACTGCTTTCCAGACTGCCGCGCGCGATACATGAAGCTCTTTAGCAAGCTGTTCCCCCGAAAAATAGCTGCCGCGCTGTTTTTCAAGCATGGCTAAAACATCGCTCCTTACTGACATAATTCTCTGGTTTCCTTTCCCATGCCCTGCACTTACCTTGTGTCCCCATGACTTTCTTTGTGGCTGCTGGGCTTTTGGCCGTTGGTGTAATTTTCCTGCCCGGTTTAATTCATCCGCACACTGACCCCGTTTTCCTTTAGGTATTCTTTCACCGCACGGATCGCAAGCTCCTTATAGTGGAACAGGGAGGCCGCAAGCGCCGCATCCGCACCGCCCTGCGTGAATGCCGCCTTAAAATGCTCCGGTTTCCCCGCCCCCCCGGACGCAATGACCGGGATGGAAAGGCTTTCGGAGACCGCACGCGTCAGTTCCAAGTCATAACCGTCCTTGGTACCGTCACAATCCATGCTCGTGAGCAAAATTTCCCCTGCCCCCAGTTTTTCCGCGCGGATGGCCCATTCCACGGCATCCATGCCCATATCGACACGCCCGCCGTTTTTATAAATCGTCCATCCATTCCCGTCCGTGCGCCGTTTCGCGTCAATTGCCACGACAACACATTGGCTTCCGAATTTTTCAGCCGCCTCCGAGATCAAATACGGCCATAGGATTGCGGCGGAATTAACTGCCACTTTATCTGCCCCTTCGCGCAGGATCTGTTTAAAGTCCTCGACCGTGCGGATGCCCCCGCCCACGGTAAATGGGATGAATACGGTCTCCGCCACCCGCCGCACCATGGAAAGCGTGATTGCCCGCGCATCGGAAGATGCCGTAATATCAAGGAAAACCAGCTCATCTGCCCCTTGCTGCCCGTATGCCGCGCCAACCTCCACCGGGTCGCCCGCATCCTTTAAATCAACAAAATTCGTCCCCTTGACCACCCGCCCGTTGTGGACATCCAGACAGGGAATAATCCTTTTTGTAAACATAATATTCTCCATTCTGGCCAGTTAAGATCACTTCTGCGCCGCAAAATTTTTCAATATGGCAAGCCCCAGCTCCCCACTCTTTTCCGGGTGGAATTGACAGGCAAAGACATTTTTACGTTCCACGGAGGCATGGATCTGCACGCCGTATTCTGCCACCGCCGCCACTTCCTGTTCATTTTTTGCCCGCAGGTAGTATGAGTGCACGAAATAGACGTAGGCTTCCTTTGGTATTCCTGCAAATAATTTTGCCCCTTCCCGGACCGTCAGGGAATTCCAGCCAATATGCGGGATTTTTAAGCCCGGCGCGGCAGGGATGCGCACGACTTCACCCTGTAAGATGCCAAGCCCTTTTACCCCGGCACTTTCCTCGCTTTTTTCAAAAAGGAGCTGCAGCCCCAGGCAGATCCCTAAAAACGGCTGTCCACTTTCGACAGATTGCCGGATCACCTCCACAAGCCCATAGCGGTGCAGTTTTTCCATCGCGTCTCCAAACGCCCCAACCCCAGGCAGCACGACCGCGTCCGCCTGCAAAATTTCCTGCGGCCTGCGTGTGATCAACGCCTTCTTCCCAAGATAGGAAAACGCCTTCTCGACACTCCTTAAATTCCCCGCATCGTAGTCAATGATTGCAATCTGTGTTCCAGACATAGAATACCTCCATATAAAGTTCCGCAAAATTTTAAGTAAAAGGCTGCCGGTCGCCCTTTGCGGTTCCCGGCAGTCCTGCACTCATCCGATCTTCTCTTTTCTGGTATGCCTTAATTTGCACGTTCTGCAAGTTCATACACCCTGCGCGAATATGCTTCCTGGTTCTTTATCGCCATCAGCGCCAATGCCTCCTGCTCTGAAATGGAATAAACCTCATCCAGTTTCCCAAGGATCTCCCCGCGCACGGAATCCATATCCTCCCGCACTTCGACCACCGTTGCCATCGGGGAATATTTATTATATTTTTCCAACCCCTTTAACAGTGAATCCAACGCCTCCGGATACAAACCTGCCGTGTAAAAATTATTAAAAGAATTCAATTGTTTGTAGGTATACATGACTACCAATACCTGCATCTCAAAATTTTTATCTTATTTTTTTACCTTCAGCCCGGAAATCTCCTCATACGCCTCATTATAATGGTCAAACTCAAAGCTCTTGCGCGCGTTTTCCAAACTTTGCTGATAGGAGTATTGTTTGGTTCCAACGAGGAGTGCCACCGCCACCGCAGCAAATAATACGAAAATGATTGCGGCCCCTACCCGGTTGATCCTCCCTTCATCCTCATCGATGGCATCGATCAGGTTCTGCACTTCCTGTTTCTTTTTATCCTTTGCTTCCTTCTTTGCTTCTTTTTTGGCCTTTGCGGCTTCCTCTTTCTTTTTTGCATTTTCCTGCTTCTTTTTTGCCGCTGCAGCCTTTTCTTCCGCTGCTTTCTTTTTCTTTTCTTCCTTCTCGGCGGCGGCTTTTTTCACTTTTTCTTCCTTTTGTGCCTCCTTCGCCTGTGCGTCCGCGATGACCTTCTCTTTCATCTGGGCAATTTCTTCCTCGGAACGCTCCGTCTTGATATTCCCAAACAGACGTTTCATGATCGACGGTTTTTTCTTCTTTTCTTTTTTCTTTTTGCCCTTCTTCTTTTTCCCGGAATTTTCCTCTTCCCCGTCACCCATCCCATGGATTTCATGGATGGATGCCAATGCGTCATCCGGCAGGCTGTTTTCCAACATATCCGACAAATCCGGATGGCTGCTCATTTCAAGGTCATCTTCTGTACCATACTGCTCCTCCGAACCTTTTTCCGCCGGGTCGTGTGGCATTTCCTCATCCGTAGCATAAAGGGAATTGATCAGGTCCAGGATATCCTCCTGTGTCTCCGCATCATTCCCAAATTCTTCATTTTCTGTTCCACTTGCCGATGTTGCCATACTGTTTTCCCTTTCCCCCATGGCCTCAGACAAGTCCTCCATCGCGGGAGCCCCGGCTATCGGATTCCCCAATTCACTGTCCGCTGCCAAAATGTCATTACTTTCTTGTATCGCGGCATCCGCCCCTAAAATATCCATATCATTTGCATCCGTCCCAACCCTTATCCCGTCGGATATGGTGCCTGGATCATCCATGGTATCCGGTAAGGCTTTCCTTTCTGAAGCAGTTTTTTTCTTGGTATCCGCAATTTCCTGCAGCATTCCGTCAAATTTGCCATCCGAAAGCGCATCATCGCCAAGGATATCATAATCCTTATCTTCCCAGTCCAGATCATCCAAAAAATTGTCCGGTATATCCGATGCAAAGGCCGCCTCTTCCTCCGGGCTCAACACATATTTATCCTCTTTTTCATCCGCAAAATCCGTCAACGAAACCTCAATCTCCTTTCATGGCACATCCGCCAATTTCGGGGGGTGAAAAATTGCTTCCAACGGTCAGGAAACTATGTAAATTTATTTTTCATTCTTCAGCAATAGCTTATCAAGCGCATCAACAAGCTGCCCGATCTCCGGTTTGGAAAGCTGAG
>CAYMGZ010000016.1:0-8506 GCA_964390095.1 uncultured Lachnospiraceae bacterium
TTGGCGA
Organism: uncultured Lachnospiraceae bacterium; assembly: GCA_964390095.1. Taxonomy (GTDB): domain Bacteria; phylum Bacillota; class Clostridia; order Lachnospirales; family Lachnospiraceae; genus RGIG4057. The sequence goes on from CAYMGZ010000016.1 coordinate 8, forward strand.
CCTGGAAAACGCTTTTGAAAAAAATTACGCCGACACGGGCGCGGACTGGCGGGAGGTCACGCTGCCACATGACTGGTCCGTGGAATACCCAAAAGACCGAAATCAGTCCAGCGGCACGGGCTATGTCATCGGCGGCACCGCATGGTACCGCAAACATTTCACCCTCCCGGAAAACGCGAAGGGAAAAAAATACTTCCTCTGCTTTGACGGCGTATACAAAAACAGCCAGGTCTGGATCAACGGCTACTACCTTGGCAAACGTCCGAACGGCTACATATCGTTCCGCTACGATGTGACGGACTTCCTTCATTTTGACAGCACGCCGGAAAATGCCTGCACCGCCTCCTCTGGCAATGCTGCAAATGGCAATGGCGCAAACAGCAATACCAAACATGGCAATTCTGCAAACGTCTGTGCCGCAAACGGCAAAGCCGAGAACGTCATCGCCGTGCGCGTCTGCCACGAGGACATTGCCGATTCCCGCTGGTTTACGGGTTCAGGCATCACGCGCAAGGTGGCTTTGCAGCAATTTGATGAAATCTACCCATGTGAATATGGGATTTTTTTCCAGACCCCGGAAGTTTCGGAAGACCGCGCGGCGATTGTGATTGAAAACGAACTTGTCCTCTCCGAACTTTTTGCAGGCCAAAATGCCGAAGTCACCGTACAGTCCACGCTTTTTGACGGCCGGAGCGCCGTGGCAGTATTTGAGACAGCCGCCATCCTTACAAAGGGCACGCCGCAGACCGTGATAACCTCCGGCACGCTCGCCGCGCCAAAACTCTGGTCGCCGGATACCCCTGCGCTCTACACGCTGCGCACAAGCGTCCTCCTTGCAGACGGCAGGACGGTTACCGTGGATGAACAAAGCGTCGGCATCCGCTCCATCCGCTTTGACGCGGACCACGGCTTTTTCCTCAACGGGAAACAAACCATTTTCAAGGGGGTCTGCCTGCACCATGACGGCGGCGCGCTCGGAGCGGCAATGACAAAAGGCGTGTGGAGAAGACGGCTTGACAAACTAAAGGCCATGGGCTGCAACGCCATCCGCACAAGCCACAACCCGCACGCAAATGAGCTTTACGAGCTCTGCGACGAGATGGGCTTCCTTGTGATGGACGAGGCGTTTGACGAGTGGGAAGGCTGTAAAAACAAATGGTACCGCGGCCACAATGTCTACCCGCCAAAACATCAGGGCTACGCAAACGATTTCCCCGAGTGGCATGAGCGCGACCTCGTTTCCCAGATCCGGCGCGACCGCAACCATCCAAGCATCGTGCTGTTTTCCATCGGCAACGAGATCGATTACCCGAACGACCCGTACAACCACGAAAGCTTCTTAACCATGACCGGGAACAACGACGCGAACAAGCCGGAGGAGGAACGCCGTTTTAACGCGGACCGCCCGAACATGGAGCGCCTGACTGTAATTTCAAGAAAGCTTGCCGCCATTGCAAAAAGAACCGACCCGACGCGCCCCGTCACCGCCGCCGTCGCGTTTCCGGAGCTTTCCGCGAACTTAGGCTACATCGACCATCTCGATGTGGTTGGCTACAATTACAAGGAACATCTCTACGAGCAGGACCACAAACGCTTCCCGGATAAACCGTTTCTTGGCAGCGAGAACAGCCCAAGCTTTGCGGCATGGCAATGGGTGAAAAAGCTCCCTTTCATCTCAGGGCAATTCCTCTGGATCGGCATTGATTACCTCGGTGAATGCGGCGGCTGGCCATCCCACACGCATGCTTCCGGCAACCTCACAACGGCGGGCTTTGAGAAGGCGCGCTACTACAGCCGCCAGAGCTGGTGGAGCGAAACCCCCGTGATCCATATCTGCACCGGGCGGAAAAATAATGACCTTGGCGAATGGAAAATGGTAAACGATTGCTGGAATTATGTGCCGGGCGAGGAAATTGAGGTGCGCTGCTATACAAACTGCGAAAATCCCGTGCTGCTCCTCAATGGCGCTGCCGTTACCGCCCCGGCGGAATATGTGGGGGAACTGGGTTTTTACCGCTGGTTTGTGCCATTTGAACCGGGAAAGCTCACGGCGGGCGTACCCGTAAAACAGCCAAAACCGGAGGCGGTTCTTTCCCCGGCAGAGATCGTTTCCCAAAAAGATTTCCCATATTCTTTTGGGGAGACGGGCGAAGGGCAGGATACTGCCATCCTCTGCCACACACTTAAGACCGTCGGCGCGCCGGTGCGGCTTGGCATGGAGGTGGTCGGCGCAGAGGACATCATCCAGATTGCCATCACCGTGCTTGACGCAGACGGGCGGCGCGTTCCCACCGACCAATCCCGCGTCCACGTTTCCATCCGGGGGGAATGTGAATATCTTGGGCTTGACAACGGCGATCCCTGCGATGTCACCGATTACCGCGCTTCCTTCCGCAATGCGCTTGAGGGGAGGTTGATGCTTTATCTGCGGAAAAAGGGGGAAGAAAGCATTACTGTCACCGCACACAGTCCGTACCTTACACCTTACACACTGACCCTGTAAATTCCTTATATGGGATTTTTCCCCCATCTGAAAATGCCGCCCAGTTTTACAGGGCGGCATTTTTAACCTATTTGTAGCAAGAAGTTCCCCATCTCTAAGGTAAGATGCATTGCGCCCCTTTGACTTTTTCCTAAGTTTTTGTTATAACTGGTGCAATGAATCGAAAGTCATTCGTGGAAACCGTCGGGCGGACGGGGTTCGCTTGTCAATACTGAATATTTTGATATTCTTGGGCAAGAAGCCCCCACTTCTTAAGTGGTGGGAGCACGTCACCAAATTCATAATGCTTTCAAAAAAAGTGTAAACACCGCTCCACCCCCTTTCTGGTTCGCTGCCTCTATCCTCCCTTCCATTTTCTCCGCTGCAGAATGAGCGATGGCAAGCCCAATTCCAAAATTACCGCCCCTTCCCTTATAACAACGTTCAAATACATGGGGCAAGTCATTTGTTGGTACAAAGGATACAATCGTAAATCCCCAACCCGTCATTGACCTTATGGAACGGCTGACCCGTTGCAATTTCCAAGCAGCCATTACCAAATTTGATGGTGCCGTGCACACGGATATCCCTGCTCTCGTTTATTTGAGTAGCGAAATCAATTTGATCCGCTGGCTTATTGAAAAATAAAACGGATTGCCAAATCCTGTCGTCTTTTTCCAGTAGCCTCCCAAACATGGAATAAAAACATTTTTGGCATAAAAACACATTATCCTTCCAGCCTGCCTTATTCTACCGCAATATATACATCCATATGCCAGATGCCGCCCACGTCATATTCCCGCTCGAAGCAGGAAATCACATTTTTATCTACCTTCTCCTTCATCCCGTTCACCTTCATATGCGCCATCAAAACCTTGTAGGCGTTCGGGATTAAGGTGAATGGTGACTGAAGGGATTCCGTGACTGTGATTGCGGCGTATTTTTGCTTTTCCTGCAAAAGGATTTCCGTTTCCAGACAAAGCCCCTGTTCCTTGTCCCCAAGAACAAGCGCCGCCGCATACCCATGCATGCCAAATACATTGGCCTGCTCCTGTGAGACCGCCGGGAAATCCCAGCCGATTACCTTTGGCGTTTCCATGCCCAGCTTCTTTGCCCACTCATTCACATGGCGGATGGCATCCTCCTCCGGTTCCTGGCTGATTACGGCATATTTCGCGTACCAGAACGCATCCACTTCTTCCGTGCGGATATCCGAATACGCCTCATCGCAGACATTCATATCCTCGCGCACAAGCTGGTCCATTGTGCAGGAAAATAAATTGCACAGTTCCAATACCTTCTCCATCTCCGGGTAACCCGCGTCAAGTTCCCATTTCGAGACAGTCTGCCGGCTCACCCCAAGCTTTTCGGCGAGCTCCTCCTGCGTCATCCCATTTCCCATTTTGCGTAAAAACTGTAGATTCTGTCCGAAACTCATATAGCATTCTCCTATTTAAAGTTCCGCATAAACCCTCCCCGAGCCATTAACCGGGGAAGGTGTTTGTGCTCCTTCCTCGCGCAAACACCTTCCGGCGCTGTCCGGGTTTATGCTGTTGTTAGTTCCGCACCGCGGATTGGTTTCCTGCCAGCTGACAAAACTATTTTAAACAATCCCGGGAAAGATTTCTACCATGTTACAGTTTCTATTTTGGGAAATGGCGCAACTTGAAGTTGCAGGCTGGAAAAATGCTGTGTTACAACACCTTCCCATAAACCTCGATCTGGCTTAACGCCGGGAATGGCGACGGGTCGTCCGCCTTAATCAGGCGGCAGAACGTCAGGCTCGTAATTTTTTTCGGCGCGAAGGTCAGCACATGGGCACGCGTGCTTTTTTCCAGCGAAAATGTTTCACTGCTGCCGTCCGAAAAATCAAAGCTGACCTCCCGCCACCAGTTATCGTGCGGGAAATCGGCGCGTGTGTATAGCACGATTTTATCTGTGACAACCATCCTGCCAAAATCCACCGTCATCGCGGCATCGTCCTGCCGGTTGATGCCCCAGGAAGCGTAAGGCCATTCCCCGTGGGATAAATTCGCCCGCACGCCGTCAATTGCATTTTTTGCCGCAAACACCGCCTCGCCGCGCGTCTCCACATTCGCGCTCGCATGTGGGTAGCAAGGGACATCGCAGTGCTGGTCCGCCGGATTTTTCGCCAGGTTGCGGTACGCCGCCACCTCATCCGGCCTTGCCACCTCCACATAAAGATAATGCCGCTCCCCCGAAAAAACTTTTGGGGAATAACTGATGCGCTTCTCACCGAACGGGATCCGGTACGAGACATCGCCCGTGATATAGACAAATGCCGCCCCAAGCGCATCGTCCACCTGCCAGTTTAAATGGATGTTTTTCTCGGAGGAGAGAAGCTGTATCCGGTCGCCCTCCTCGTATGTACGCATCACGACAAGGTCGGTGAAATCCTCCCCGCTGCTCTGTGTAATGATGTTTCCGTCTTTGTCAATCACCTGTAATGTAAGTTTGCTCATAATTTGGCCTCCTGTTTTAAATTGCCCATCCAGAAACATTCCAGATTCCTTACGTTATTTAAGATATCACAAAAAACAAAAAGATGCAATGAAAACAAACTATCGCCTGACCCAAAACAGGAGAATACAAAAATCCTACGATATGTTAAATAAATCCTGCCTTCCGATATTCCATCTTTCCGGTAAGCATGCTAAAATAACCCTTATAAAAATATTAAAATCCAATACCATGGACATCTTCCCGCAGCAATAACCATAACCTGCTGCGGCAGGGAAAGGAGAAATAAAATATGGACAGAAACGCAACCCATACACCCCCGCCAAAGCCATCCAGAAGAACAATAACAAATTTCAATGACGGCTGGCGCTTTTGCAAACTTGCCATAACCAATGGGGTTTCCAGATTGCCGGTGGAGGCAGTGGACTTTGATGACAGCGCATGGGAGGCAGTCACCCTGCCACATACGTGGAATGCAGCATCTTACAATGATCCCTTTTCCGGAAACGGGGAAGCTTCACGGGAAGGATACGGGTGCACACCGGCAGAAAACAGCGGATATGCCGAAGGCTATTACCGGGGGGTGGGAGCCTACCGGAAAAATTTTTATTTTTCCGGGAACGAATATGGCGGAAGGAAGATTTTCCTTGAATTTAAGGGTGCAAATACTATAACGGAACTTTTTGTAAACGAAAAACCAGTCGGAAAACATGAGGGAGGATATTCCACTTTCCGTTTTGATATCACAGAATATGTTAAACTGGATTCCAATAATATTATTTTAGTCGAAGTAAATAATGCACCAACTGACTTCATTGCACCAATCACAAACCAAGGAGATTTTACCAAAATGGGTGGGATTTACCGCGATGTAAACCTAATCACAGTTGCATCTGCCCATATTGACCTTACTGACCACGGTTCCTCCGGTATTTATATCACTCCGGAAAATATTTCCAAAAACCACACGGATATTGACATAATGGTTCAATTATCCAATGATGCGTCAAAAGAATGCCATCTTTTGGTCACGGTACAGCTTTTTGGCATGGACAATACCCCCATTTTATCCAAAAAATCAAAGAAAACACTGCCCTCACAAAAAAAATCCTGTGTAAAATTTGTAATTCCACTTGAGAATCCCATTTTGTGGGATGGCACAAATAATCCATATTTATACACCGCAAAAATTACCCTTTCTTCCAGTGATGGCATACTTGACGAATGCGTGCAACCCTTCGGTATCCGGAGCTATTTGATTGACCCAGAAAAAGGATTTTTCCTCAACGGGCATCCCCTTGAACTTCGCGGGGTCAACTACCATCAGGACAGTTTTGAAAACGGCTGGGCAATGACGGACCAACAGCGTGCACGCGACTATAACATGATCCGGGAAATGGGCTGCACTTCCGTCCGCATGGCACATTACCAGCATGACAGCTACGAATATGATCTGTGCGACCAGCTTGGGCTTACTGTCTGGACGGAAGTTGGCATTGTAAATAAAATGTCCGCCAACGAAAAAGAACCTTTTGCGGTTTCGGAAAAGTTTTTTCACAACGCAAAACAACAGCTTACCGAACTAATCCGCCAGAACTACAACCACCCCTCCATCATCGTCTGGGGACTTTCCAATGAACTATATCAGATGTCCGACGAGATTTTTACATTTTATGCGGAATTGGAACAGCTTGCCAAGAACGAAGATAAAAGCCGGCTTACAACCTTTGCGGATGCCCAGTTTTGGGGCAAATTTTTAACCCTCCCTGCAGATGTGGTCGGATATAACCGTTATTTCGGGTGGTATCATGATGCAGGCAGTGCCAAGGAATTCGGAGCTTGGCTTGACTGCTACCACACAACAAAAGAAAGCCGCCCTATCTGCATTTCCGAATACGGCGGGGGCGCTGCTATTTCCCAGTTTAAGGATAATATCAACTGGCGGATGGATATTGACCCTTGGGGCCACCGCCACTACCAAAATTATCAATCAGAAATGCATGAGATCATCTGGGCACAATTAGCAACCCGAAAATACCTCTGGGCGAAATATATCTGGTGCATGTTTGATTTTGCTTCCGCCGGGCGGTGTGAGGGAGACACAAAAGGCCAGAATGATAAAGGGCTCGTGACACGTAAACGCATCCCGAAAGATGCTTTTTATTTTTATAAATCCATCTGGAACAACACATTCATGCTGCACCTTACCGAAAAAGGCTTTTCCCCGCGCCCAAGCATGGTTCCAAAGGTAAAGGCCTACACAAATGCGGAGCGTGCCGAACTTTTTGTAAATGGCATTTCACAGGGAATCCTCACCCGTGAAAACCTCCGCCCGGAATATCCGACAGTCTTCGTCTGGGAAAACATTAAAATTCACCCCGGCATAGGAAACAAAATTCTCGTGACCGCCGTATCTTCCAGTGGGGAGAACCTCTCCGATTCCACAGTCTGGATTGGAATGGAAGTATAGCACATAGTAAAGCTCAAAACGGAAAATATCCGAAGACATACGGAAAATGTCCATGTAGCACATTGACAATATAGGCATGGCCGCCTATAATAGCGGATATATTAACATTTTAATAGGAAGTGATCATTTGCTTAATATTCGGAGAATGGGCTGTCACGCACGGCATCCAAAAGACTTTGCAATCCACCGGCCAAACGGGTATGACTGCTGCCTGTTATTATTTGTAAAATCAAGGGCATGGTTTATTCTTGACGGGAAAATGATCATTACAGATCCCGATACTTTTATAATCTACAACAAATACTCACCCCACAAATATGGGGCATACCAAGAAGAATATGTCAACCATTGGATACAGGCTGAGCTTCCGGATGATATCTGTTCCGGGGCGGCAATACTTTTTGACCGTCCCATCCACATTGGTGCGGTTGTAAAGGTTGACGAATACATGCACCTTATCAGCGATGCCTTTTTCCGGAAGGCAGAAAACAGGATTATCTCCAACCTCCTTGCAGCACTGTTTGGGGAAATAAATTCCATTACCCTCCGGCCATTACAGCAAAACGTGCACTTGCCAGGCCTACTCACTTTACGGAAACAAATTTATGCCGCGCCAAACCAGAATTGGTCCATCAAGGACATGGCAGCAAAACTTCATGTCAGCGAGCCATATTTCCAAGAACTCTATAAAAAATCTTTTGGCATATCCTGCGGTGCGGACGTGATTAACAGCCGGCTGGAAGCTGCAAAACTCCTGCTTGCGGACACCACCCTGCCAGCCTTTGAAATCGGCAAACAATGCGGTTACAAAAGTCCTGTTCATTTTTCCAGACAGTTTAAACAGTTTACAGGATATTCCCCAACAGAATACCGAAAACAACAATAATCCGCAACGTATGGCTGTTGCGAACCAACAATCCCGCAACAGCCATATTTCATGAAATCGTACTGTTTTCCCTATTTAAGTGCAAGCCCGGAAAGCCCACAAAATTCCTTCTTTGTAATTTCCACGATGCGGACAAGTTTCCCGTCCTCCGCCGCGCCCGCCTTTTCCGCCGTGCGCACA
>CAYMGZ010000016.1:8516-16909 GCA_964390095.1 uncultured Lachnospiraceae bacterium
GCACATCAAACCCATTTTCCTTTGCTTCCTCAAGGCTCATCACCCATTTTTCCCCGTCCACCATCCATTTCCCGTCGTCAGCACTTTCGAAATCAAACGTGGAAGAACCTGTCATCAAAACGCCCCCATCCTTGTCCGGCCGGGAAATTTTTCCGCCATTTTTGATGAATTCCAAGTTATCATCCAGCAGTTGGCAGGCAATCGCAATTCTTTCCTCATCCCACTCAAACCAGCCGTCGGTCAGGTTAAACCCCCACTCCCCTTTCATCGAGCGGTATTCTTCCTTCAGCGCTTCGGCATATTCACGGTATTCCTCATACGTATACCAGGAAATATCCGATTCCGGCATCCCAAAACCATCGGGAACCTGATCGGACAGACCCCCTTTGACGAACTCCAGTTCGACCACGCTGTCATACTCCTCGATGGAGATATCATCCCCCAGCCATTTTGCCGCTTCCCGCAAATCCTCATTCATCCTCTTAATGTCGGAAGCTTTCGCATAAAGCTGGCAGCCATCACTGCCGACAACCGGTGTCCCATCGGCATAGTAGACCGGGGATGGCTTTTCAATCTGCCTGCCATTTTTCACTTCGCCATAACTTTTCTCAAAATCCGCAAGCAACTCCTCTGCCCCGTCCTGCGTAATACTTCCCTCTGCCAGTTCGTTCTCGATTGCCGCGCGCTCATCCTCCATGGCTTCCTCAAATTCTTCCGGCGTGTAGTAGGCGGGTTCGCAGATATATTGCTTTACGGTGGAGGGGATATCCGGGGAAACATTCCCCTGCCCGTCTTTTTCGTTTTGTTCCGGATGACCTGGCTTCTGGCTGTTCCCGCCCTGTGCGTCCGGATTTTGGTTTTTTTGATCCTTTCCATCCAAATTTTGCGAATCCGGATTTTGGATTTTTTCATCCTGCCCCGCAGCCGCCTGCGTGCCGGACAATGCCTGCTGCCCGTCCCCGGACATCGTTGTTTTCTGCTCTTTTGCCCCGGCAAATACCGTGGTGGTTCCTGCAACCAAAATGACTGCCATTGCCATGCCAACCACCGATTTTTTATTTGTTTTCATAATCGCTTCCATCCTTTCCCTGACGGCATTCCCGCCAAAACCACTGACGGTCGGCGAAAATATCCGTTTTTCCTCATAACTTAATAGGGCAAGCGCATAATCTTTTTTCCCGCAGCCTGTCAGACACCGCACCACTGCCTCATCGCACGAAAGCTCGATATCCCGGTTTGCTAAAATATACATGACCCAGACAAAGGGGTTAAACCAATGGAGTGCCACCGCCGATACCAACAGCCATTTGTAAAGAATGTCAAACCGCCGGATGTGCACGGCCTCGTGCAAAAGCACCATACGAAGCTGCTTTGTATTCTCCCAGCCCGTGTTTTTGGGCAGGAGGATCACCGGGGAAAATATCCCGTAAGTCACCGGGGCAAAAATCCGGTCGCTGACTTTTACCTCCACATTCCGCCGGATGCCTTTTACAAATTTGGTACCATATTTTTCTGATGTTTTACAACGTGGTCTCCCCTTGCGGTAAAAATCAATTTCCGGCAGGGGATGTCCCACCGGGAGCGCCGTGGAGTATAGCCTCCTCGCGCGCAGATGGGAAACCGTGAAGAAAAGAAAGACAATTACCGTCCCCGCCAGCCAAACCACGTAAAATATGGCAGGGAAGAAACCGTTGGAGGAAGGGTCCGCGTTCGTTGGTTTTCCGGTATTTTGCTGTGGGTTTCCGGCATGCCGATAATCATCCCCTGCGGCTTTGCCATCCATGCCGCCAGGGATACTCCCCGCATCCTTTCCTCCCGGACTGTTTCCTGCATTTTCCCCGGCAATCCCACCTAAAAGATTTCCTGCACTTTCCCCGGCAATCCCACCTGAAATACTTCCCGTTTCCCAACGGCCACCACTTGTACCGGCATTCCCGCCAGCCGTTCCTTCCTTAAAACTCCCCGCCAAAGAATCGACCGTCCAGCTGGTTCCTCCCCTAAACGGCGCATCAAACACCGGCACCGAAAACGGGACCAAAAGCCGCAAAATAATCACCAGCCACGCAACCCGGAATGTAACTTTGGGCAGTTTGTGAAGTAAAATTGCACGGGCAACGGTCAAACCTATAATCCCTGCCGCCGCCAAAAACGAACACTCAAGCAACCCCGTCATTCCAGATCCTCCACAAGTTTTTTCAACTCCTCCACTTCCTTTTTGCTCAGGCGCTTGCTCCCGAGCAGGGAAGCAACCAGACGATCCGCCCGCCCGCCATACATCCGCTCAAGCAGTTCCCCCGTCTCATACTCCTGTGCCTGCGCCTGCGTCACGAGCGCATGGCAGACAAAATTCGGCTCAGAGCGCCCAATCGCCCCTTTGTCAATGCATTTCTTTAAAACGGTATAGGTGGTCGTCTTGCCCCAACCGACCTCCTCCTTCATCCGCTCTGCAAGCCTTTTTGCCGTGCTGTCACCTTCCTCCCAGAGAACCTGCATAACCCTCAGTTCGGAATCATAAAGCTTTATGTCCATTTTCCTACCTCTTTTCTGCGGTTGTCGGCAGGCCAAGCCAAAAACCGCGTAGACCCCAAAACCTTAGAATGGAAAGAAAAGCGCTTTTCCCCCCTTCCAAGATTTTTGTTCGATTGCAATAGAATGGCTACAACCTCATTCTATCGCAATCGAACAAGGTTGTCAAGAATTTTTTTCATGAAAAACACATAGACATATACGAAAATGGTGCAGGGAAACCAACCGGCTGGTTTCCCTGCACCATTTTCAACCCTTATGCCTCGACCATTTCCAACAAATTGTTCGTGATGCCGGCCATGTTGGAAGATGCTTCCTTTGTGTTCTGGGAGATTCCCACATTTTCCGCCACGACATCGGAAATCTGGACCAGCTGCCGGACAGCAAGGTCTACCGTCGATACATTCTGCTGTACCATCCGGGAGATCGCTTCAATGTCCTGCCTGGACTGCTCGATGTTTTCCGCTACCACACCAAAGGTATTTACCGTCTGTTTGGTAATGTCCTGCCCTTCCCTCACGGCCGCCAGGGAATTCATGATCAGTTCGTTCGTTTCCTTTGCCGCCTTCGCACTCTTCGCGGCAAGCCCGCTGACCTGGGAAGCTACCACGGCAAACCCCCTGCCTGATTCACCCGCCCTCGCGGCTTCGATGGACGCATTTAAGGAAAGGAGGTTGGTCTGCCCGGCAATGGAATTGATCTCATCGATAATTTTTTCAATCCGCATGGACATCTCACCGATTTTCTGCATGGAATTTTCCAGCAATGCCATCTGGGACTGCGTCTCGGCAATTTTCCCCGTCGTCGTCACCGATGCGGCCGTAATCTCATTGGAGGCAGCCACGTTCTTGTTCAACTCCTGTGTCAGCTGTTCCATGATTTTCTTTAAATCGGAAACTGCCTGTTCCTGGCGTTCCGTTCCTTTGTATATATTGTCCGCATCCTCCAAGGTTTTCCCCGATACCTGCCCCAACTCTTTGCACGCCCCTTTTATATTCTGGATCAGCGTCTGGTTGCTCTGCATATCCTGTGTCTGCTGCTTGATCAGCTTTTCATTTTCATGTATCTTCTGGCAGATACTTTCCACCATTTTATTGATACTGTGGGAAAGCTGCTCAAATTCCGGATTTCCCTTTTCCTTTATTTCAATATCAAAATTGCCCTCCGCAATTTTTTTCGTGGAATCTGTGATATTGTTGATCCCCTGGACAATCTTGCTGTCAACCATGCGGCTGATCATGATAAGCAATACCCCAAAAATCAAAAGCATACTTAAGGATACGATAAGCGTCTGGCTGCGGCGCGCCGCGTAGTATTCCGAAGCTGGAAGGAACGTTCCGATGACCATATCGCCATCTTTCTCGGCATAATAATATCCCGATTTCCCGTTAACTTTTGCTCTCCCGTTTCCTACAAAATCCTTTGGGAAACCGGCTGCAACCGCCGATGTGCCGACCAGCTTGCTATTTGGGTGGGCAAGCAGCAATCCGCTTTTTTGGTCAATGGCATAAACATAACCATTCGTGCCAAAATCAATGCTGTTTAGTACAACCGATATATCCGTTCCCTCCAATATTTTCTCCAAAACTTCCGGGCGCACACCAACCTGCACCAGGCCTTTCGCATCCTTTCTGGCCACGCCGATATACTGCATGATGATCCCTTCCGCCGCGTTGCCCTGCGGTTCCTGCACAATCTCTATGGAAGGATCTTCTACAATTACCATAAAAGCATTGGATTGTTCCCCGCTTTTCATATCAAAATTCAAATAGGCATCGACCGTACTGCCCGTGATAAATCCATCCTCATCTATGATATGTATCTCGTTTACCATCAACCGATCCATAATCTCAAGCAGTTTTTCATGATCATCCGCAATGGATGGCTGTGCAAAAAGCATATCGGCAAAAGCCCTTGCCTTGGCCAGATTGTTCTGCCCGAGATTTTCCGTCAGCTGTGCAACGATTGCATCATTTTCCGCCAGTCTTTCCCTCACATCAACCAGTTTGCTCTGGCTCGAAGCTGTATTGTTATATCTGTTTGTGATGGTCTGCAGTATAAATATGGCAGCGATCGTGGCCACCAATGCCACGATCATGTAGGCAAAAAGTTTTTGAGTAAATATTTTTTTCATAATTCCATGTCCTTTCCCGTGCTTTTAAGTAATCATATGACATGACAAAGCATCGGAACAACAGCGTACTTTGGCATGTAACATTCTAACCTGCTTTACCGTGTCACTTTACTCCGATAAAGAATATAGCATTCTATCCCGCTATTGTCAAGTTTATCCGGGAAATATTATATTTTCTTATTTTTATATCCCGGTTTATCAATGCTGCTCCAAAGCTCTCAACTACATTACCTTCCTCCCCGAACGCCTGCCCCGGCAATACCGTTTTTGACAGGAAAACCGAAGGCCGAACGGAAGGCTGGACTGTTACTACCGTTTTCTATTTTTCAAATTTTCCGTTTGACAATTCCCCACACAGGTGTTATAGTAACCAAGAGGAGGCTTCTGGCCGTGGTCCAGGGGCATTTTGATGCGGCAGTACATAAATAAAACTGGCATGCATCCCTTAAAATAGCGCAGGATTCTTTTCCTGCTGATTGGAGGCCCCCATGTAATCCGCATTCTGACAAGAAAAAGAAGCAAGAGTGGCATCGGATTTTTATTTTTTCCGAGGCTGTTGTTTTTGTACTTTTTTCAGCGGGATACGGAAAACGGCGCGGAATATCAGGGCGCACTTACAGGGGGATTTCTTTTCGGATGGTCAATTTATGCCGTGCGGGAATGTCTTCCCACGGTATTTTTTATTTTTCGTATTTTCCATTTTTCCCCTTTTTTGTTTCCGGCTGGAAGAAAATAATAAAATGCCGCAATTTTTTTGTGGTGTTTTGCCAGAATGGAGGAAATGACTATGGAACAAATATTAAAATATCCGCGCACCCGCCATCTTGCGGGTTCAAAGGAGCAGGCCGGCGATGAGGATATGGCCTGCGTGAGCTTCGGGGAAATCGCGGGGAAATATCTGGTTTTGGAGGAGAAGGTGGACGGGGCAAACTGCGGGGTCAGTTTTACCGCCAGCGGGAAAATGCTCCTGCAAAGCCGTGGGCACTATTTAAACGGCGGCTACGGGGAGCGGCAGTTTGACCTTTTTAAAGTCTGGGCAGGCTGTTTTAAAGAACCGCTCTGCCGGTTGCTTTCCGAGCGCTATATCCTTTACGGGGAGTGGCTGTATGCCAAGCATACGGTGTTTTACGACCGCCTCCCCCACTATTTCATGGAATTTGACATTTATGACCGGAAGACGGGCAAATTTTTTTCCACAAAAAAACGCCGGGAATTCCTTTCCGCCGCCCCGTTCATCCACTCGGTGCGCGTGCTTGCACAGGGGTATTTCCAGAGTGTGGAAGAAATTGCGGGCCGGATCGGGAAGAGTCTTTTTATTTCCGAAAACCGGGAAGAAAATTTTGTGGTGCAATGCAAAAAAGGCGGCGTGGATGCCGGACTCGCGCTCTCCCAGACGGATCTTTCCGGGATCATGGAAGGGATTTATGTTAAAGTGGAGGATGGGGATTATGTGACGGACCGCCTAAAATATGTGAGGGGTTCGTTCCTTAACACAATCCTTGATTCGGAGACACATTGGATGAAACGGCCGATCATTGCGAATGTCCTGGCGGATGGGGCGGATCTTTTTGATGCCAGCGGCGCGGGTGGAATGGAGGATGCCCCGGATGCATGAGAATATCCCAAAAACAATCCGGCAGGACGCTTTCTCCTTCCCTGCCCTAACACGGCGTTACCCGGAACTTTTATCATTGCGCCAGGTTCCGCAAAACCCCGCCTACCACGCGGAGGGGGATGTTTACCGCCATACGGGCATGGTGTGCGATGCGCTGAAAAATCTTCCTGAATGGCGGGATTTATGCCAAAAGGAACAGGAATTGTTGTTTCTGGCAGCAGCCTTCCACGATATCGGCAAAAAAGCCTGTACCAAACAGGAGGACGGGAATCTTGTTTCCCCAAACCACACTTTGATTGGTTCCAAAATGTTTCGAAGCCACGTTTACCGGGAAGCGGAACGGTTTGGGCTTACTTTTTCGGAACGGGAGTTTGTGGCAAATGCGATCCGCTTCCACGGTCTTCCGGTATGGTTTTGGAAAAAGGCAAGGCCGGAAGTGGATTTATTCAAGGCGGCCGAGGGCATCCCGGCGCGGCTTTTGTATTTGCTTTCCAAGGCGGATGTCCTTGGGCGGCAAATGCCCGCCGGAAAAGAAAACGGGCTTTTGGAGCAGGTGGAATGGTTTGCAGAATACGCAAAGGAACAAAATGTTTGGGAGGGGGGCTATCCTTTTGCAAATTCTTTTACAAAATCACGTTTTTTCCGGCAGGATCATTTATGGCAGGGCGCAGAGCTTTATGACAGCACGTCGTTTGATGTAGTCCTGCTCTCCGGGCTGCCGCTTGCCGGCAAGGACCATTGGGTCACGGAACATGGCGGCGATACCCCTGTGATTTCCCTCGATGATATCCGGGAGGAAATGGGGATCCCTCCCGCAAAGGATTCCACGCGCATCGCCCACACCGGGACCTTCCGGGCAAAGGCACTGCTTGCCTGCAGGCAGCCTTTCATCTGGAATGCCACGAATATCGTGCGCGAAACCCGCGGGCGGCTTATAAAACTTTTTGCGGACTATGGTGCGCGCGTGCATATCCTCTATCTGGAAGTCCCTTACCAGACGCTGCTCGCCCGCAACCGCACAAGGGCAAGGCATATCCCGGAACATGTGCTTGAGGAAATGATCGAAAAATTAGACGTTCCCGCACCTTGGGAAGCGTATGGGGTAAAATACCTGACCGGCTGCGGAACTTAAAACGGCATCCCCCCATCCTGTTACAGGATGGGGGGATGCCGTTTTATAATCAATCCACCTTCGGCAGTCGTTCAAAGCAAGCCGATAGTTCCTCGTCGGCCGGGATGTAATCACTCATTTCGCCATTGTGGAATTTCTCATAGGCAACCATGTCAAAATACCCCGTTCCGGTCAGCCCGAACAGGATGGTTTTGGCCTCGCCCGTTTCCTTGCATCTGACGGCTTCGTTGATGGCAACCCGGATCGCATGGGAGCTTTCCGGTGCCGGCAGGATGCCTTCCACCCGCGCGAAATATTCCGCCGCCTCAAATACTTCCGTCTGCTTCACGCTCGTCGCTTCCATCAATCCCTGGTGGTAAAGCTCGGAGAGTGTGGAGCTCATGCCGTGGTAGCGGAGCCCGCCCGCATGGTTGGCCGAAGGGATGAAGCCACTGCCTAACGTGTACATTTTAGAAAGCGGGCAGACTTTGCCCGTATCGCAGAAATCGTAGGCATACACTCCCCTTGTCAGGCTCGGGCAGGATGCCGGCTCCACCGCGATGATACGGTAGTCCGCCTCCCCGCGCAGCTTCTCCCCCATGAACGGCGCAATCAGGCCGCCAAGGTTGGAACCGCCGCCCGCGCAGCCAATGATGATGTCCGGATGGATTCCATATTTTTCCATTGCCGTTTTCGTCTCCAAGCCGATCACCGTCTGGTGCAACAATACCTGGTTTAGCACACTGCCCAGCACATAGCGGTAGCCCTCACTGGACACTGCCTTTTCCACCGCCTCGGAAATGGCGCAGCCAAGGCTTCCCGTCGTGCCCGGATGCTCGGCGAGGATCTTCTTGCCGACCTCGGTCTCCATGGATGGCGACGGCGTGACCGAAGCACCGTAGGTGCGCATCACCTCACGGCGGAACGGTTTCTGTTCATATGAACATTTTACCATATATACCTTGCAGTCCAGTCCAAAATAGGAACATGCCATGGAAAGAGCGGTG
>CAYMGZ010000017.1:0-16767 GCA_964390095.1 uncultured Lachnospiraceae bacterium
CGGAACAAGCGGATGGCAGGGTCGGAGGGGATGGAAGATAAGCTCTCAAAAGTGAAGCTGTCCAAAGCTTCGTGCCCTGCCCTGCCAGAGAGGAAATCCTCCGCCAATTGACGCTCAGCGGCAGTGAGGGGGAGGGAGTTGAAAAGGGTGGTGAATTTTTCTTCCAAGGTGTTTTTTGCGTCCATAGTTTAATTATTTCTCCTTTCCGGTTATTCATTAAGTTTTTATATACTATACTCTTTCCATTATTCTCTGCTCTTTAAATAAAACCTAAAATATACAATACAACATTTCCTTTATTCCACACTATCATCCTCAATCCAGTATTGATTATCCTCCAGATTTACAGAATCCCGCATTTATTTCCCATCTGCTACAGTGCCATAATATCCCCATCCCCGGTCAATCTCCACCTTCTGCCTGCACAGATACAAATACTCGCACGCCCTCGCATAAACCCCTGCCAGCCCGTCCGCTTCCCGCTCCAACCGATGCCGCCGCATCGCCGCCCCGTCCGCGAGCCGCTCAAACATCCCAGAAAGCCCAGAAAGCCCATGTTGTCCTGCAAGCTTCCCCATGCTGGCAAACCCCTGCAGTGTACTCTCGTGTACGGTATCAAGCCCGCTCTGGTACAGTTCTTCCAAGAGGCTGCCCGCATCCCCCAGAATCTGACCCAATGCATCCAGCGTTTCCGACCGTCCATCCGCATTTTTTTCTGCCTGCCATCCTGCATTCCCTGCCATTATTTCCGTGCCTGTTTCTTCGGTTATGACATCCTTGCCATGCCCCGGCGCACCGTTCCCTGCCGTATCGCTGCCATACCCCATTGCGCTGTTTTCTGTCGTATCACCGGGCGCACCGCTTTCTTCCGTACTGCCGCCTTCCCTGCCCACATTCTCCCCTTCCAACCCGAAATCCTCCGTCAATTCCCCCTTTTCAAACACCGTCACCGGATACAGCCGCATCTTCCCGTCCTTAAAATATAGCTTTCCCAAAAAACACGGTTCCTTTTCCTCCGTCAACCGCTCCAGATACCCAATCCCCCATTCTTCCCTTTTCGAATACGCAAGCTCCAGCACGACCTCACGCCCCGTCCTGTCATACAGCCACATCACAAGCTTCTGCTCCGTCTGCGAAAACTCGCCCTTGGTAAAAGAATAAGGGCGCAGAAACACCATATCCCACTCCCTTCGTGCACCTACCTCCCACCTGTTCCTTAAAAAGCTTTCCAAAATCCCTGTAATACCATCCGGTAAGTTCCCCCGTGTGCAGGCAATTTTCCTTCCGGCAGCTCCCCGTCACCTCGCCCTTTGTCTCCGCACTCGATGAAAGCCTGCCCCGCGCGTCGCAGCGCGCGCCGGATAAATGCAGGCGCAGCCCAACCATCTCTTTTACGGAAACCGGCAATCCCCACGGTGCTGCCGCCTTCTCCTGCCTGCCCCGCCGCCCGGCCGTCTCGTAAAATACCGGGCGCGCCGAAGTGTAGGTGTACCATTCCTTTGTATTTTCCTCCAAAAAATAAACCGTCTCGCCTTCATACCCGGTCTGGCTCTCAAAATGTTCCATCGCGATCCCCGTCAGGGAAAGATTTCCAACCGGCACATATTCCGACCGGAATTCCCCCGAAAGCGCCGCCACCTGTACCACATCCGCCGTGTCCGCTGCCTGCTTAAGCAACTCCACCCTTTTATAGAGCCGTGCAAACTGCTCCATCAACTTTCCTTCCTGAAAGGATGCCTTCCGTTTCAGATAATTCCCATAAGAATCGTGCAGCGCGCGCCAGTAACCCTCAAAATTCGCAAGTTTCGCGTTGTGGCTGATTAATGCGAGACGGTCAAGATAGTCAAGGACATCCGGCGAAGTGCGCGCAAGCCCCGTATCCAAAAGCTCCATAAGAAACCCTTGCATCTGTCCTGCGGCATCCTTCACCTCCCCCATCGCAAAATCCTGCAATTCCTCCGCGCCGCCAAGTTCCTCCTCCGATACCTCCCCCGCCATCAGCTTGCACCAGAGCACCGCTGCCGCCTTGTGTGCGCAGAATTCTTTTTTATGGCAGGTACAGGTGGAATATTCTAACGGCGAAAGAAGCTTTACGGTATAACCACCTTTCGGTAATTGCACCGTAATGATGCTTGCATATGTAATTTTAGGAAGCTGTCCGGATTTTTTTTGACTGACAAGCGCAAGAAGCTGTTTTGTGCCCAGTGTCTTTTTTAGGGAAGGAAGCGGGAATGCCGAAATTTCAGCGACAAGGCGTGACTTTAAGTCCTGCTTGCCTTCTTCTACTGTGCTTTCCCCTGCCATGCTTCCTGTCTGCGTCTGCGGTCCGCCCCCTTCTTCCAGGGAACTCCCATCGGCCGGATTTTCAGGCGCATTTGCCGCCGCCTCCGATAAAGCTTCTTCCGTTCCCGCCAGCTGATCCGCTTCCTGCCCTGTTCCCCCTTTACCCCCATCCCCTGCAACAAACTCTTTTAATGCCAGAATCCCTAACACTACATGGCGGCAGATTGTCCGCGACGGGCACGAGCAGGAGCTTTCCCCCAGTGGCTGCCGGAGCACCACCGTCTCCCCACCCACAGTCACCTGTGCTTCGCCTTCAGCGGAAACCACTTTATAATCCCCTGCCTCCATATCCTTGTAAGCACGCTTCACAATCCCTTTGTTTGCCATCCCGACAAGGTAATCATCGTCCAAATTATCCAGAATAATCTTCCAATTTTCCATCTGTTTGCCCCCATACAAAATATATGCCGTCCTGAAATCATTGCTTCCTTTTTTCCAAGTAACATCCTATTGCCAATACATGAAATGCCTTGCAAATATTGTATCATAGGCTCCAAAGCTTTGCAATGATAAAGCGCATATTTCCCCCTGTTCATACAACTATAAATAAAATGCCATCTAAGGCAATCAATGATATGATATCTCCAAAGTAGTAGGTTTTTATATTTCATCTGCCTGCCTTAAAGATATCATATCCGGATTGTTCCAGATGGCATTTTTACAAATATTTGCCCGATCCATTATCCTGCGTATTTCTCAAGATCCGCAAGAATCCTTTGGAAGGCATCTTCATCCCGCACAAAATCAAACCTCTTATCCTGCAATGCTTTCAGCCTTAAATTGCAGGCATTCCCCACATAATTCCGGAACGTGTTTGAATTGCGGTATTTCATACGGTTTACTATCGGCGCAGTATAATCCATATCACTTAAAGTAGCTTCCATAACCGCGTATTTCCTGCTCTCCCCCAACGCTTTTAAAGTATTCCCGCAATCCCCCATCCCCGCATATTGCAGGGCAATACCGCAATAATAGTACGACACATCAAAAGCATAAAACCCCATATTCCCGTCAGAATACAGCCTCTTAAGAATATCAATGGCAAACTGGTAGGCTTCGATGGTTTCTTTATGGGAAAGCCGCATTTTTGATGTCATATTCGATGCCGTCATTGCCGCAGCATGAATTAAGGTCATAATATAACTCTGGCACGCCTTCACACCATCTTCCCCGTCAAGAATGGTGCTCTTAAGGCTTTCCCTTGTCACATGAAAACTTCCGCCCATATCAGCATAATACAACGCTTTTTCTTTCTCTATGCCATTGTAAGTATGGCACAGGCATTGCACCACATTTTCCCGCTGCCTCGTATCGGTTGATTTTCGCAAAAGTTCTTCCCCAAGCGCAATAATGCGCCCGGCTTTCCCCTCCGGACAGGGATATTCGCCATCCCGGTTGATTGCAAACATTAACTCTTCCATAACGCGGTAGTCATTCGGGAACTCCGAGTAGGCTTTTTCCCAAATTTCAAGGTTCTTTTCGTTTTCGCCGTTTTGTTTGCAAATATTACTTTGCCGCTTGTATTCCGCAATTACCTCTTCCACTTTTGCCTGATCGACACAGAGCAGTTCATCAATGGTGACATTAAAATAAAACGCGATTTTCGGGAGCAGGGTAATATCAGGAAACCCTTCCCCGCGCTCCCATTTACCGACGGATTGCGGTGTGATACCAAGATGGTTGGCAAGTGCCTCCTGGGTAATATTTTTCTGTTGCCGCAAAGTGCGCAATTTTTCTTTTAGGTTAATTTCCATCATCCAATCTCCTTTTTTCGATTGATAAGCGCTTATCTTGACTATATTATGTCCTTTTTTCCTTTCGGTTTCAAGAACCGCAAAGTTTATTTATCGTTGTTTTTTACAACACGCCGTTGTTTCCCAAGTCAAACTACCACTTTACTCACAAACCCGACCAGTTCCTCCGGTGTCATCGCGCCCACATGCGCCCCCATCCCGGCCAGCTTCTTCGCGGCATTCCGGTCATAATCCGGGTTTGCCTCCATGTCAAGCGCTGTCAGCACGACTAACTTCGTTCCGCTCTCGATGATTCCCTTGCTCACACGGTACATATTTTCATAGCCTCCGCCCTCATACAGGTCGGAGACAAGCACCACCATTGTCCGGTAAGGAAAATCAATGAGCTTTTCACAATAAGAAAGTGCTCCACTGATATTTGTCCCGCCGCCGAGCTGGACACTCATCAGAATTTCCACCGGATCCTCCGCATATCCGCTCAGATCAACAACATTCGTATCGAAAATAACAAGTTTCGTGTCAAGCATTGGCAGTTTTGCAAAAATCCCTGCCATTACCGCGCTGTGGATCACCGAATCCAACATCGAACCACTCTCATCCACGCAAATAATCACGCGCCACGAATTATAACGCTTCATGCGCGCACTGAAATAAATATCCTTCAACACTAGCTCGCCGCGCTCCACATCGTAATTTTTCAAATTCCGTCGGATCGTTTTTTTCATATCCAGATTGCGCATGGAACGAACCGGGCTGCTCATGCTGCGGTTCAGCTTCCCGAAAAAAGACTGCCGCACCTCCTGCTCGAGCTTTTTCATCAATTCCTCCGCCACCTTGCGCACAATTTCCCGCGCGAGTGCCAGCACTTCCCCGCTCATCATATGTTTCATGGAAAGAATGGTCTTTAACAGTTCCCGGTTTGGCTCAAGTTTCCGCATCACATCCGGGTCGGTCAAAAGCTCCGTCATACCGTATTTATCCAGTGCGTGCCGCTCCATAATCTCGACCGTCTGCTTCGGGAACAGCTTTTTGATTTTTTGCAGCCACTTTGGAACGGTCAGCTGCGAATTACCGCTCCCGCCCGCCCGGTCTTTCCGGATGTCCTGTTCCTCCCCATATTCCCTCTCATATAAATAATCTAACGCCTCCTCCATCTCCATCAGCCTTGCCTCATTCTGTGAAAATGAAAGCTGCCCCGACGCGTACCGCCCAAGCACAAGCCGCCAGCGGTTTAAAATTTCCTGTTCGTCCGCCATCTCTCTTTCTCCTTCCCCGTCGTTTTTCGGGGCAATCTTAATACAGGTTTAACGCAGCACAAAATCCGTCCACTCCACATGGTTATACTGCATTACATCCTCCGCCTTTTTCATCCCGAGCTTCTCGTAAAATGGAACTGCCCCTTCATTGGCAACCAGATAAACGGCAATATCCTTTTCCCCGCCTGCCAGTTCATGCGCCGTTTTCATAAGTTCCCTTCCAATTCCCCGCCCTTCGTAATCCCTGGCCACTCCCAGATCCGTTACATAAAGCCAGTATGCATAATCCGTCAGACCAAACAAAACTCCGACAATCCGCCCATTGGCATTCCTTGCAACAAGACTGATGGAAACATTTTTAACAAGTTTTGCGATCCTTTCCTCAAACCGCTCCTTCGGATACTGCGCACCCAGATCCGTCCGCTTTAAAAAATCAATATATTCCTCTGCGGATAAACGCCCTTCCTCAATTTTTATTTCCTCTTTTTCAATATGCATCCTGCCAGCCCATCCAACCGGTCACTCCCGGTTTCCTCCCCATAAAATTTTAAAAACCCCATTTTTTTCAAAATCCTCTATAATTGCCGTGGGCAGGATTTTCCTGCATTCTTCCTCTGATGCCCACATACATGCCTGATGTTCATCACTTAAGATTACCTCCTCCGTTGATACTTCACAGAGATAAGCAATAATTAAATATGGCGCATCACCGCCAATGAGCGTAACATACGCAATCTGCCCAATCTTAACTTCCGTAATCCCGGTTTCCTCGCGTATTTCCCGTCTTATCGCTTCCTCCGGCGTTTCCCCGGGTTCCACATTTCCCCCGGCACCTTCCCAAGTACCAGCGCCAACCGAGTCTGCACTGCCCCGCTGTACCAAAAGAAGCCTGTTATGTACCCTGTTAAAGATTATGCTCTTCACAATAATATCTGCTTTCATACTTCCCCTTCCCGGTAATCTTCATAATCGCTAAAAGCGTCTTCTTCATCACATTCCAGCAAGTACATCAAACATCCTTCCATAATCTCAACCCATAAAAGCAGGCGTTTCGTTTGCTCCTCCGTCAATATACCGCCCAGCATTCCATCCGGGGCTGCCCACTGCCTCGTCAGATATACGATTGAAATAACATCCCCCACGATTTCCCGGTCAACCGCGTCTGCTCCAAATTCTTCTTTTAATACCTTCAGGCACTCCATCACCTCGATAAAATTTTCTTCGCGAAGCTCCCCGCAGAATGGCCTTAAACTTCCCAGAAATCCGCCCGACCATTTCGGATTGTGGATATTACTGTTCCGTGATGAATGAAAAGATAATAATTCCTTCGCCGTATTCTTGTCCATAATTTCCCCCTTACTCAATTTTCATCTGACCCAGCCCATCATGGCAGTCTTATGATCCGCCGGTAACAGTAATAATTCTTTGACAGTCCATAATCGCTATCCTCCACCCTCTCGCGGTAAAATGCCATATAGCAGGGCAGGATATGGATCCCCCCATCCCCGCCGCAGAGCGAACAGCCGCCGTCACCGCCCTTGACATAATTTTCATCATCAATAATTTCACATTTATAGGAATTATATGAAATAAACAACCCAAACATATTGGGCTGTTCCAACAACAGCTTCTCCTCTGCTCTGCTGACACAGCCTACGTTAAAAATCTCCTCCATCACGTCATCCAAAGTATCACCCCAGCGGAACAGGGTGCGCGCACCACCGTTGCATAAATATTCCCACTCATCTTCCGTTGCCAGCGTAAAAGGACCTTCTTTTAGGGAACGCACCGCAGCCGCCAGGGATGGCGCATCTTCTTCGATATAGCGGTTGTCCACCTCCACAATCAGATCGCCGATATCCGCCGTGCGCAGCGGGGACAGACATTCCGACAGCTTTTCCTGCCATTTTTCCATATAGTCCTCCCAACTCCCATAACCACCATTATCCCTGTCCTCTTCCTGCGCTTTTAGTTCCTCCAAAAGTTCTTCGCGCAATTCTTCCGCTTTCCCTAAATCACCATCCGCTTTCGCCTTGTTGATTTGGTTCTGGTAATCCTCCTTCATTTCCTCCTTTTCATCTACGTAATGCTCATGACCCAAAGTAAATTCTTCCTGCAAACCTTTCAGGACTCCTTCCCCCAAGGAGCATTTTTCGGTATCCCACCCCAATGTAACATTCTTCTGCCCGGCCACAAAAACAAACTGGGAGCCCTCGTATTCCAAAAGCCACGTTTCCCTCTCGATCCCGTTCATGCCCGTTTTAATCTCTTTCAGGAATTTAAAACCCATCCCCAATGCCTCGATGCGCGAGCGAATATCATCCAATTGTTTTGACATCATTATTTCCTCCCTAAAAAATGAAACCTTAAAAAGGCATCCAGCCATTCCTCCGCCCGGATGGGAACTTAAAACCGATCCGGAATCATCCGGCACTTTACCCCCACATTTTTCAGCTCGGCAATAACCCGCTTTGCCCTGTCTTTCGTCAATGCCGTAAATGCCTCGATTTCCCATTCACCAAAATGATCTTTCGCGTTCCGGATCGCCGATTCTGCCGCTTCATCAGACATCTTTAGCACCCCCGATAACACTTTTTTTAGGGCAGCGCCATCTTTTTCTTTCACCCATATCCGAAAAAAGCTTGTAATTTCCGCATACACGGCCTGCCCGTCTTTTATCGTGCACCGTAAATGAAATCGGTCGGTCAATAAATCCACTGTTCCGTCCTCGTTTTTATGTACTTCCCTCGGATAATAACGAATAAAATCCTCGTAAGGCCTGCCGTAAATGTAAAAAATCGGAAGGAATTGCTTTAATTCCAGCCCAAAAATCGTATGTTCTGCATCAACCCAGCCCGCGCCCAAAAGCCCAAGCTCTTCCTTGTTTTCCTCGATTTTTGCAAGATCCCGGAATTCCTTCCCATTGATGACGATGGAATCGCCCCAGACCTTAAAATATTTTGTCGTCTTCCTGCGCTCCAATTCGCAAAGAAGTTTTTCCAACCTTCCCTCCCCCTTGATATAGCGCTTGACGGCGGCTTTTACATTTTTATATACATCGGACGGGCAGTAAATGTGTTTTTCCGGATGGTCAGGGCAGCGGAACATAAGGTCTAACTGGGTGATCGATAATTGCGGCCCTTTTGCGGGGAAAGCATTGTCATACCAATCCAGACGGCGGTTCGCACCGGCGTGCTCTACCTCGTACACCTTTTTCCCGCAGACCGGACAGATGCCAAAATTCTCCTTTAAACGCAGGTACATGGAATAGTAATCCGGGTCATCGTCCTCGTTTCTCTTTTCCACCTTACTGTGATAAAGATATTCGCCCAGATCCAAAAATTCGGCAAAGCTTTCCAGCGTGACCTCCTCTGGGACAGGTTTTGGCGGGTTTTGTTTTTCCTGAAATGCCTTGATATATTTTTGCGGAAAACGGTAATCCTTTTCGCCAAGAAGCCCTGCCACCTCCTCTAAATACCACGCCCAGAATTTCATTTCGCGGACGGCGCGCTTTCCGTTATCGCCATCCGCGTAGGCATCCCCCCATGCGACACAGGCCTCCTTCGCGGCATCCCAGTCGTAGGAATCCATGTCCTCCTCGGTCATATCAAGGCACCACGGTTCAAGGCTGCTTTCATCCTCGAGAGCCACAACGGCGGCTTTCCATGCCGCAAGGGCGGCCGAGGCGGCAATTTCCCCCTCATCCACAAGCGCCATAAAATCATCGATGGCATCCCCCCTGACTTTGGCATCCAATTCCTGCACCGTAATTTTCCCGTCAAGGTAGGCAAGGCTTTTTTTAATCAGGTCTTGCGGGCGTTTATCTTCCGGGTCACACTTGCACCAGATGGGCATGACTTTTTTCGCACAGGCAAGCGCGAGCCGCGCGCGTTTTTTTAACGGTTCCGTCAAGGTGCGCGGAGTTGGGGAATCCTGCTTACGCGGCTCGATTTCCCCCATCGCCTGCCAAACCCCCCGGCGCGCGGTAAGATCGAGCGCCCCACTCTTTGCAAGCATTTCCTGTGCCTGTTTTAGCGCCTCATTTCCCTCAATATCCACGATAAATACCACCTTTCTATATCTTAGGGAAAGTATTTTGGGTTAAAAAATATATACCGTTCCCTCCTCTGAAAAAATAATATCATCCGCGTCAACAAATGCCGCGACATCCGTCCAGGCTTCCCATTTCCCCCATCGCATAGGCATCCAATTCCTTCCCATACGCATACCACTGCGGCAGCACCTCGGCGCGCTCCATCAATTCCTCCCGGTTCACCCCGTGCAGCCCCGCCGCCTGCTTCGCAATCCTGTCAATTTCCGCCGGCGTGAAATAGGCAAACGCCATGCGCAGCTGCGGCAGCAATTCCACAAATTCCTGCTCCCCGACCTGCCCGAAAAACGTATCCAAAATGCCAAGCAGCCGCCCGCCGATAAAAATCAAATCCTTCGCGGTATAAAACAACCCACGGAAAAATACCGCTGTCTGCAAAAGCTGCTCCCTCGTCCCGGTCAGGTAGCCGATGCAGGCTTGTTCCACCCCGTTTGCATCTTCCCTGCCACAACCGTATAAAATACCATGGATACAGCCGTTTAAGCCCGCGTTGATATCCACCACCTGCATCAGCCGTTCAAGCGCCTCATAGTACGCGTCACGTTCCATCCGCATTTCCTCACCCCTGCCCGTGACCTGATACAGGAGTTTTAAGATATCCATGCAGTCGGAGAGGCGTTCCTCTTTTACCTGCGCCATCGCCGGGAGCAGGGTAATCAGTTTCTGCACTGCCGTATGTAACAATACCAGAAAATCCATTTCCACGCCGTAAAGCCCGGCAAGCTCGTCCATCATCATCAGGGATTTCATTGCGTCCGCAATCGAATAAAAATCCGTATCTGCGACAACGAGCTCCTGCACGCGCTCATAAACCGCTGCCAGCTGCCCGGCAAGCCCCATCTCAAACACCTGTGTTAAGAGGGTTGCCGCCGCACCTGCGTTCAAATCCTTTTTTAACGCCTCCCCGACAAGGCTTGCCGCCGCCTCCGCAACCGTTGCCCCGTGCACCGAAACATCAATTAACGCTGATAAAACCTGCGTGTTCCATTTGTATTTCCAAATTTCCCGGATCAGGTTTTTGTCCCGCTTTAACTGGAGGTTTGGCCCTTTTAAACGCCTTGCGAATTCGGTTTTTAAAAATGTCATCCGGTGGAAGAAGCAACTCTCCAGCCGGTGCTTTTTTTCCGAGAAAATGGAAAGGGTCAGCTCCGTTTCCAGCGTGGAATGGATTTTCATGCCAAACGCTTTGCACTGCGCCTCGAAATCCTGCACGATTGGCGGCACGTCCGCCTGCGCGCAGAGCCTGCCGATTCCCTTGCCCGTCATTTGCCCGCGCAGGATCCGGATCGGCAGATCCGAGGCGATGTTATATTCACCCTTGACATAGGACGACAACACGGCATCCTGCAATTCGTAAGCGCCCGGCTGCGGCTTCCCACGAAGCTCACAAAGCCCCTGTGCCATCTGCCACGCGCAGATTTCATCGTAGGTGGACAGGCTGCCCTCCTTGCTGCGCACTTCTTTGCCGGAGGCAACCAGCAAATCAAGCACCGCCCTGGAATACGGCCCATCCTCCTGCCCCCCGCCGTTTTCCTGCGCCGCAAGCCCCTCCCACACCTTCTGGTAGAACCCTGTGTACGGCATGCCGCTCGCGTAACCGTTCAATGCATCCGCCGCCTCCATCGAATATGGCATAAGATAAACGCTCTGGTCTTTTTCCGGGACTTTATTATGTTTTCCGTCCGTTGCCTTTCCTGCGGCAAACTTCTCCGCCATGCGCTTAGTTTTTTCCCATTGCTTGTCCGAGAGCCGCTCTGCAATGGCAGGCGTGTGGAAGCCCCCGGTGATGACAAGGATTCTCTGGCGATGCCCTTTTGCCTGCGCCGCTTCCTTCCCTGCCGCATGATGTTCCTGTACCCACTGCACAACCCGCGCCGCCATATGCGCCTCCCTTGCCAGGCAGCCATCCTCCTGCATCATTTCCTGCGGTGTGTTTTCCCTCGCCAGTTTACAGTAGGTAAGCAAATGCGAAAACCACGTTTCGCAGTCTTCCCCTATCCCGTCCAGCTCAAAATATTTCTCCCAGAATTCATCGAAACTGCGCAGCCCCGTCTTCTCACAGAGCCGCCCGATGTACTCGTTGCGCGAGAGCAGGTAATCGTCATTGTAATTATTTTTTTCCTCTTCCCGGCGCAGACCCTTTCCTTCCTCAGAAGCTGCGAGGATATCCCCGTAGGAAAGGTCAATGAACGCCGCCGGGATATTTTTTGCCGCTGCACAGCCCACCGCTACAAGCTCCGGCGAATATGCAAGGAATGGATAATAACATTTGTAGCGCCCTTTTTCCCCGGAAACCTTCCCTTCCCTGTCATGGTAGGAATAATAAATGGCAAACGGCGCACGCGTATCCTCGTGCACCATCACCGGAAGAAGTGTGTTCGCGTTGTCCGGTCCTTCCACCAGCACCGCCGTCGGCCCCCATGCCCCGACCATGCGCCGGATCTGGAGCGAACAGGCAGGGCTATGGTGGCGGACAGGCAATAATATGATTTCCGCATTTTCTTCTTCCCGCAGGATTTTAATCATGGTCCACCCTCCATCTGCATTGATGTTTTTATATTGATTATAACGCAATTATCCGCCGAAAACAATCTGTTTTGTGATTTGTAGGCTGGAATTGTAGGCTGTAATTGCAGTCGGAATGTAGGCAATAGAAAAATCAGAAGCAAGCGAAAAAAGACCTGCCTGCAATGGATCAAGATTACAAGGTAGGTCTTTTCTATTTTCCTTCATCCATAATAGGTATTTGCATGGCAATCGCCGCCAACCGGGGGGATCGATGGTTCTTTTTTGGTTTACCCTCTGGTCTTCCGCCTCTGCTGCCATCCCGCCGCCGCTACCGCAGCCTGCGCCGGAATAAACCTCGCCCACGTTGTCGCAAGCTTCATCAAAACCGTCGGCACAATGACCGTCTTGTTCTTCCGGAACATCATATCAAGCGCGTAACCCACACAGTAACCCGGGCGGATTCCCTTTAAGGCAAACTCCACATTTGCAACCGCGTTAAATTCCGTGTCCACCGGTCCCGGGCAGAGACACCCAACATAAACCCCGCTGCCTGCCTCCTTCAACTCCCGTGCCACCGCGCGCGTCAGGCTTGTGACATAGGCCTTTGTCGCATAATAAGTCGCCATGTACGGTCCCGCCGGGAGCAGTCCTGCCGAGGATGCCACATTAAGGAGATACCCGCTCCCCTTCCCCTTAAAATACTTTACCATCCTCTTTGTCAGAAGGTGCAGCGCCGCGACATTCAACCGGATCATATCCAGGTCCTTATCCACATCCGTCTCCGTAAATTCCCCGCAATCCCCGAAACCCGCATTATTGATAAATACTTCCACATCTTTGCCGGCAAGCCACTCACACAGCTTTTCACATTCCACCCTCTGCGTCAGGTCCGCCACAAACACTTCGCATTCCGCCTTCAGGCGCTTTGCCAGCCGCTTCAGACGGTCCTCACGCCGCGCCACAAGCACGAGGGCATATCCCTTCGCCGCCAGACGTTTTGCAAACTCTGTTCCAATGCCGGAGCTTGCCCCGGTAATGACCGCATACTTTTTCATGATATTTTTTCCTCCATATCATGGATATTTCCGTCTTAAAACGGACTAAAACCTATTTTTTATCTTAACAAAATACACCAACCCTATGCCGCGTAATCAATGTTCTTCCCGCGCAGCCGGATTGCCTCCTGCGCTTTTTGTGCCTTCTTGTACGGGTTTTCTTCCTTCGAATAGCGGATGGTCGTGCTCGTCGTGCCGCCCGAAACATAGGTGCGCCCGCACTCCGGGCAGATTGCCGTATGGATCATAACCGAAGCATTGATGACCTTGCCGCCATTTTCCGCAGCCTCCTTGTAGGCATTGGAAACATGTTCCCCCTCATGCGCACGGACCCTCGCCCCTGCCGATTCCGGTGAGATATGGGCAGCTGCCTTAAACGAAACATTTTCATCCGAACCGTCCTGATATTTTCGCTCCTTGCAGGTCTGGCATTCCTCCGGGGAAGACTTGCGCCCGGCTTTCTTGTGTGCATCCGGGTTGGCAGCATCCTCCCCGGAAGTCTCCTTCCCACGCCCAAACACGGCATCCCACATGCTTTTCGGAAGCCCGGCCGCATTTTGCATCGCTTCCGGTATCCCCGCCGTATCCCGTGGTTTTCCCGGCACTCCGGCCGCATTTTGCACACCATCCGCCCCGGCAACATTTCCCTTATCCCCTGTCAATCCGGCCGCAGCTGCCTTAACCGCATCCTGCGGCATCCCGGACGTGCCGGTAGCCGCTTCCCGCGCGGCAGCACCCGACATGCTTCCCGCATAATACGGGTTCCGATACATATTATAACCATTTACAATCCCTGTAACCGCCATATTCCGCCTTCCTTTCTGTCCGGGTGCCCCTTCATCCGATCCCTTTTTCATGCACCCTTCCGCTTCTTCCTTATCATCCATCATAGCACATTTCAAAATCTACGTCAAATATTTCCGGTTTTAATTTCCTGATTTTGCATTTTTCCCTTGCACTTTCCCTAAAACTATCTTACAATGTATCCTGCTTCCTACTTTGTGGCATGTGGGCATCCACACATTTTTCCACCGTGCCGTCAAGGGGTAATTTTTCAGAAATGATAGAAAGGCATGTTCCCATGAAAGACAAATTTAGCAAAAACGAACTGTGGCGCTTTTTGATGGTCGCTGTCGGCACGGTCATTTTTTCCGCCGCCATCAACCTGTTCCTTACCCCGTTAAAGCTTTACAACGGTGGTGCGCTCGGTATCGCACAGCTCACCCGCACCGTGTTGGTGGACCGGCTGCAGGTTTTCAATTCGCCGAATATCGACATTTCGGGTATCGTTTATTTTGTCCTGAATATCCCGCTGTTCCTGCTTGCCTACAAAGGGGTCAGCCGCCTGTTTTTTTTCAAGACCGCCATGTCCGTCATGCTCACGACCTTTATCGTGACGGTCATCCCGGTACCAAACCCGCTCATCATCGAAGATCCACTAACCTCCTGTATCATCGGCGGACTTATGTATGGCGTGGGCGTTGGGCTCTGCCTGTACGCCGGGGGATCGGGCGGCGGCATTGACATCCTTGGCATCTATTTCAGCAAACGTTACCGCAACTTCAGCGTCGGCAAAGTCAATATTTTGATCAACGGTGTGATCTACCTGATCTGTGCGTTAATGTTTGATCTACAGACTGCGATTTACTGTATCATTTACGCTGCGCTTTCCTCCTTCGCGGTTGACCGTGCGCACTCGCAGAATATCATGATCCAAGTAACGATCTTTACAAAAAAGAGCGGTGTTGCCGAAGCAATCATGAAGGAAATCTACCGTGGCGTGACCGAGTGGAAAGGGGACGGTGCCTACACACACGAGTCAACCAACATCCTTGTCACGGCGGTCTCCAAATATGAGATCAACCTCGTGCGCCGCACGGTGCAGGAAATTGACCCGAATGCGTTTATTATCTACAATAAAATCTTAAATATTGACGGGAACTATTTAAAGAAATTGTAGGAACAAAAAACAGGCCTCCCGGATCAAAATGGGCCGGGAAGCCTGTTTTCTATTTCCTGTTCCGCATAAAACCGAACGCGTTTAAGATATGCGCCAAAATTACCTTCCGGCATCCGGGCATGCCACCATTGCCGTCACCCGTCCGCCGCATATCCCTCCTTTTTCATCCGTGACATTGCCAACCTTTAACATTCCCCCGCATTTTTCGCAGAGGACACGGCAAATATAAAGCCCCATGCCGAAATGCGTCTTATCCGTCTTTTCCCCGTCGCGGAAAAACGGTTCGGACGCGTGGTGCAGTGCCTCCGGGCTAAAACCTTTCCCGTCATCCTCCACCACGAAAAGGAACATCCCCCACTCCCGCGTGCAGCCTACAGAAACGGCTTCTTTCGCATAGCGGCATGCGTTGGAAACAAGGTTCTCATAAATCTGGGACACCAGTTCCGCATCCAAACACATCTCCCCTTCGACCTGCCAATCCAAAGCAAAGCGCTTTTTGCCACAAAGTAATTGCCCTATCTGTCGGAAACTGTCTTTTATTTGCCCTGCGGGAACTACCCCCACGTCCGGCACAATATCCGAGAGCTTCTGCACCGAATTCATCGTCTGGGTATAATGTTCCAGCCGCACGATCTGGCCGCTCATCATCCCAAGCACCCCCAGCAGCTTTTCCTCGGATATATTCCCGCCCGGGATATATTTTCCCAAAAAATCCACATAACCGCGAAGAACGGTCAACGGTGTGCGCAGGTCATGCGAAAACGCGGCATTTAAGCGCTTCCTTTCCTCAAGGGAACGCCACAGCTCCCGGTTGCTGTTATACAGGGCCAGGCGCATGTCCTCAAATGCCCGGCAGAGCATGCCAAACTCGTTCGGCTTATCATATTCCAAGCGGAAATCCAACTGGTTATCGGCAATCCGCCGCGCCGCGTCCAAAAGCAGGTTCATAGGAACTTTCAGCTCGCGGTTATAAAAAATCTTGCCCGTCAAATACACGCTGAACAAAATCCATACCGGAACCAGCAGGATCTGGGAAAACGAAACCAGGTTGTATATGATTTCCTGCATGGTCCCACGATATTCCGGCATCCAGACCGACTCATAATGTATGCTTCCATCCGGGTCATACCATATTTCATAACCTGGTTCTTCCCCAAAACCCGAATCCGTAAAACACCACTCCTGCAGGTAATTTGCCATACTCCCAATCAAAAAAGAACCTGCAAATGCGAGAAAAATGCAAAATGGAACATAGAGGCCAAATCGCCATTTGATTTGTGTAAACCGGTCATGCCATCTTTTTTTTAATTTTTGTACCCACGGTCTTTTATGTTTTGGTTTTCTTTTCCGGCTCACTTGGTCCATTTGTAGCCCATCCCCCAGACAGTCTGTAAATGCCCTTCCTCGCCATAAGCCGACAGCTTGGCGCGGATCCTGCGGATGTGTTCCGCAATCACGGCACTGTCACCCTCCGCGTCGTAGCCCCATATTTTTTCGTAAATACGCTCCTTATCAAAAACCTGTCCGCAATTTAAGGATAACAGTTCAACAATCTGGAATTCCTTTTTGGCAAATTCCATTGCCTTCCCGTCTACCGCGATTGTTTTCGAGGAATAATCAATCGTCAGATGCCCGAAAAAACGCATATTTTTTTGTGCCTCCCCGCGGTGGTCCCTGCGGATATGCGCCGCCACCCGCGCACCAAGCTCATCGATGGAAAACGGTTTTAGCATGTAATCATCCCCGCCCGCCGCAAATCCCGGCATCAACGCGACCATAA
>CAYMGZ010000018.1:0-7770 GCA_964390095.1 uncultured Lachnospiraceae bacterium
GCCCGTTTCATCGTATATTTCATAACACCTTACGCCTCCTGCGAGGGACAACGGGAGTGTGCCCTATTCTTTGCCGTTCCAGCAATACGTACATACCTTCGAGCGGTCAATGCCGATAGCCTCGAGCAGGCAGTCGAGCGACTGATACCCCAACGAGCTGAACCCGAATTCCTCGCAGATGGAGCGCAGAAGGCACTGCCCGCGCTCGGTATCGGCGTCCGCGTACTCCTCGAGATGCTTCTGCCCCTCGTCGCCTTCCAGCTTTTGCACCGTCCTGCGGGCGAGCAGCTCCATTTCAGAGTTGCTGGAGGAGAAATTCAAATATTTGCAGCCGTACATAATCGGCGGGCAGGCCGGGCGGATATGGACTTCCTTCGCGCCGCTCTGGTAGAGGAATTCGGTCGTCTCCCCTAACTGCGTGCCGCGCACGATCGAATCATCGATCAGCACCATGCTCTTGCCCTCGATCAAATCATGTACCGGGATCAGTTTCATTTTTGCGATCAGGTTGCGTTTTTGCTGGATGGTCGGCATGAACGAGCGCGGCCAGGTCGGCGTGTATTTGATGAACGGGCGGGAGAACGGGATGCCGGACTCGTTGGCGTAGCCGACGGCGTGCGCAGTGCCGGAATCCGGGACCCCGGCAACCATGTCGGACTTGACATTGTCCCGTTTTGCCATCAACTTCCCGCAGTTGTAGCGCATGCGCTCAACGCTGATCCCCTCGTAGGACGAGGACGGGTAGCCGTAATATACCCAGAGGAAAGTGCAGATTTTCATTTCCTTTCCCGGATCAGCAAGTGTCGTGGCGGCATCCGGCGTGAGGATGGCAATCTCCCCTGGACCTAATTCCCGGACATTCGTGTAGCCAAGGTTTAAGTAGGAGAAGCTTTCAAAGGCAGCACATACCGCCCCGTCCTTTTTCCCGATGGCGACCGGCGTGCGCCCCATCTTATCGCGCGCAACATAGATGCCTTTTTGCATCAGCAAAAGGATGGTCATGGAGCCGTCAATCAGCTCCTGCGCATACTGGATGCCCTCGATGATATTTTCTTTCTGGTTGATGATGGCAGCAACGAGTTCGGTCGTATTGATGTCGCCGCCGCTCATCTCAAGGAAATGCGAATTCCCGTTTGCAAACAAGTTTTCAACGATTGCGTCCGTGTTGTTGACTTTGCCGACCGTTGTGATTGCGTAGGTGCCGTGGTGCGAGCGGACAAGGAGCGGCTGTGGCTCGTAGTCCGAGATGCATCCGATCCCGTAGTTTCCCTTCATCTGGCCCACATCTTTCTCAAATTTGGTGCGGAATGGGGAATTTTCGATGTTGTGGATCGAGCGGTCAAAGCCCTTCTCCCCGTAGACCGCCATGCCGCCGCGCCTTGTGCCAAGGTGCGAATGGTAGTCCGTGCCGAAAAACAAATCAAATACGCAATCTTCCTTAGAAGCTACTGCAAAAAATCCGCCCATGATGAAAACCTCCGTAAATATCTGTGCTTTGGAAGGAGCACCCTCCAAGGTGGTTATAACCAACATGGACATTATAATCGGAATGGAGGGGGAAATCAAGATAAAGTTGGGGGTTGTCCGGGATATGGGGAGTGGGAACTTCATCATAAAAATTTTTTATCTTACTTGCACTTTTGCCGGTTATGCTCTATACTTATCTCATTCATTTCCTGCCATCTATATCGCCATACCGTGCGTGAGGTGGGAAAAAATGGGAGGAGTGGGTCAATGTCTGAAATATTAACCCTTGAGAATATCTCAAAATACTATACATCGGCACAATCCATCGTGATGGGGCTGCAAAATGTCAGCCTTTCTTTTTCACCCGGGGAGTTTGTCGCAGTGACGGGGGAAAGCGGCAGTGGGAAATCCACACTTGCGGGGGTGATGGCGGGGCTTTTGCCTTACGAGGGCGGGGAGATGCTGTTAAACGGGAAGCCGACCTCACACTATGGGCAATCGGACTGGGAACAGTACCGCAGCCGCCATATCAGTTTTGTTTCACAGAACTATGACATCCTGTCTGGTTGTTCCGTCCTTGGGAATGTTGTAAGCGCGCTTGTCCTGACCGGGATGGATGCGGGGTCTGCGGCCACCCGCGCGGAGGAAATCTTAGCGCAGGTGGAGCTTTCGGACAAGAAAAAGCGCCGGGCGGCGAAGCTTTCCAGCGGCCAGAAGCAGCGGCTTTCCATCGCGCGCGCACTGGCAAAGCCCACCCCCATCCTGATTGCGGACGAGCCCACCGGGAACCTTGACAAAGAGAACAGTGCCAAGGTAGTTAAGCTTCTTGCGCAGGCGGCAAAGGAGCGGCTTGTCATCATGGTGACGCATGATTTTGGCGAGGCGGAGGAACTTGTCACAAGGAAGATCACGGTCCGGGGCGGGATGGTGGAGTCCGATGTCCGGCTGCGGGAGCCGGAAAAAGCCACGCCACGTGAGCCGGTAAAAAAGGGGGAGGGGAGGAAATTAAGCCTTTACACCGCAAAACTCCAGATGGGGTCGCGCCCGGTATGGACGGTGGCCATGGTCTTTTTCTTCGCGCTAACCGCGTTCGCCATGTTTGCGTTCCTTGGGACTTTCGTGGTAAACCTGGACGACAATTTCACAAGGGTTTACGATGATGCGGCCTTTTTGAATGGAAGCCCGACCCGCATCGTGGTCGCCCGGGGGGATAAGGGGGATTTTACAAAAGAGGATTTTGCCGCGCTATCCGCCGTGCCGTATGTGGAGCGCGTGGAATGCTATGGATTCCTGACAGATATTAACTATTATTACCGCGAAGGAGTGGATTACAAACTCCATTACCAGTCCGTTTTGGGGCAGGACAAAAGCCCGACCGGGGATGTGAAGGAAAGTTTTACGATGAATGAAACGGGGCTTTATTTGCAGACGGTCCCGTATCAGGCAGGCAAGGGGCATTTCCTCACGGCGGGCGTTTTGCCGGAAACTATGTATGAGGCCGTGGCGGTGGGCGATGAATCGTTGATTGGGAGCAAGATCACGGTCTATATCCGGAACCGCAAGCTCTGGCCGGAAGGCAGCTACATCAAGGTGCCGGTCACGGTCGTCGGGGTCACGGATGTGGGGGAGCACCTTTATTTTGCGGAACAGCTTGGCCGTGTCCTGACCGGGGAAAACCTGGATATCGAAACGGCATGGAGGGGTTCGGAACTTAGCCGCATATTTACGGGGAACAGTATGGCGGGGGCGGTAGTCGCGCCGTTTTACGGGGAGCCTGCGCCAAGCGTCCATTATAAGGGGGAGCCTGGTTTTTCGGGGCATTTCCTTTGTACGCCAAACATAGAGAGCATCCTGTTAAATATCATCGTCCGGGAGCACCAATTGACAGGGCAGGGGGATATGGACCAGTGGGGAGAATATTTTGATTTGGAATGCCTCTTTTTTAACTATAAAGAGCCGGAAAATTCGGTCCGGCTAAAACCATATGGAACCCATGATTCCAATTACAACCTGTACATGCTTGTATCACCGGAGGATTTTGAGCGCATTGTGCCAAAGGAAAACGGGGGCATTGCCTCGCTTGTGATCTCGGATTATGCCTATACCGACAGGGTGCTTGACGCGTTAAAAGCCCTTGGATATCCTGCCATATCCCCTTACCGCGTCGGATCGACCAGGCAGGATGCGGATCTTGCGGCACAGCGCCTTGCCACCTTAAAAATCTGCATCCTTGCCTCCCTTTCGGTATTCCTGCTGCAGGTTCTTTTACTGCGGGTAATGTTTGGCATGCAGACAAAGGAATTTAGGCTTTTGGCAAACCTTGGCCTTCCCTGCCGCACGGCGAAGGCCTCGATTGTGTGGCAGATTTTTGTGCTGACCGTTTTGGGGCAGGTAACTGCCGCTGCCGCCATCGCGCTTACGGCGGGGCTTGGGGCAGGGAGGGTGCGCGATATCTTAAAATACCTGCCCCCGGACAAAATTTTGCTGTTTTCGCTGCTCCATCTTGCCACAGGTCTTTTGGCCTTCTTATGGATACAGCATTTCATCGGTGCGCAGGTGTACCCGTCAAGTGCCCGGGATGTGGATCTTAAGATGGAGGAGGAGCCAGGATTATGATCGAGATTAAGAACCTAAACAAGACCTATGACAAAAAGAGCCGGAACGAAAACCATGTGCTGCACGATATTTCGCTGACTCTGCCGGATACGGGGTTTGTCTGCATCGTCGGCGCGTCCGGCTGCGGGAAGACAAGCTTACTCAATGCCGTGGGCGGTCTTGACAGCTTCGATAGCGGAACGATCCGGACACAGGATACACTCATCTTTCAATCCGGGACTAAGGAGTACGAGCAGGAGAGGAATAACAATTTTAGCTATATTTTCCAAAATTATTATCTCCTTTCTGAACATAGCGTGGCGTACAATGTCTATCTTGGGCTGCACTGCCTCAAGCTCACCCATAAGGAGAGGCTCGCGCGGGTGAGGGAGGCGCTTGCGGCAGTGAATATGTCGCGCTATGCGGGAAGGACCGTGGGCGAGCTCTCCGGCGGGCAGCAGCAGCGCGTCGCCATCGCGAGGGCACTTGCGAGGCGGCCGAAGGTGATTTTTGCCGACGAGCCGACCGGGAACCTTGACGAGGAAAACACACGCAATATCTGCACGCTTTTGCGTGAGATTTCAAAGACAAGCCTTGTGGTCATGGTAACACACGAGGAACCGACCGCCCGCTTTTTTGCAGACCGGATCATCACCCTCTCGGAGGGCAGGGTCGCCGCGGATGAAGGGGAATGGAAGCGGGGAAGCCTTGCGGCAGGGGGTGGGAGTGCGCTCTACGCGGGGGATTACACCGATTCAAGGGCGGAATTGGGCGGGATCCGTTTCCGCGTGCTGACACAGGAAGGGGCACAACCTGCGGAGCTTACGATTGTTGTGTTAAACGACAAAATTGTTATTAAATCAGATGACACGAGGCAAATTTCATGTACCAAATCGGCGGATGTCCCGGTGCTGGTGGAGGGGGAATCCCCGGTGCTTTCCATGGAGGAAGTGGAGGGCAAGTTTACGCAGACGCAGCCGGATGTCCCGGCAAAAGCAGGCACGGGCTTCCCGCCGCGCATGATGTGGGAGGAGGCGTGCCGTTTTCTGCGGCAGGGCGGGGCAGGGCGCAGGGGCATCCGGTTTTTCCTGGTTGCCATGACCGTGCTTACCATCTGGGTGGTGGGGGATTACCTTACGGTTTCGAATGTCAATCCGGCGGATTTTGTGGTCAGCGACTCCCATGTCCTTGACTTAAAGGTGGAGCGGGGACCAGGGCTTGACCCTTATCAGCCAAAGGGCGTGGTCTCGCTGATGCCGGGGATCATTGCAAAGCTAAGGGAAAAAGGGCAGGACTTTGACCTTTTGCCCCATGTGAATTCCGCCGTTTTAAGCCTTTCATTCGACACGTTCCCGCAATTGTCGGATGTTTCCGTGAAATTGCAGCGGTTTAGCTATGTTCCGGTAGAGCGGCTGGATGCATCCAAGCTGGTCTACGGGAGGATGCCGGAGAACAGCGAGGAGATTGTGGTGGACCGCTGGGTTTTGGACTATGTGCTCTCACAGGATGGCATCCTACAGAACAATATATGGGAAACCGAGCAGTTCCTTGGCGTTCGGCCGGATTTCTTCAAAAGGAAATACAAGCCGGAGATTGTCGGCATCTGCGACTGCGGGGAACCTACGGTCTACCTGCCGCTTACGGCACTGATTAGTGTGGGGGATATGGCAACCGAGCTGATGGGATATTCCGAGTTTGTCAGGCGATACCCGGGGCTTTATGCAGGCGAACCATTGAAAGAAGGGGAATGCATTGTTATAACAAATAACGCCGGCATTGCCTACAGGAACAAAGTCGGGTCCGTCTTTAATGTCAACAGCAGCATCCAATATAGAATTGTTGCAGCCATCGAAGCAGAAACTTATGCCGACATTATTGTTCCGGACGTAGGGTATGGGGAAATATTACTGTCCATGAACAATTACGATTACAGTTTCTATGCCCCGGATGCAAAAGGGCTGGAGGAGGAGATTTGTGGGCTGCTGGACTTAGAATATGCCGACAAGATTATATACAAGCTTGTAAACCGCAATGCCGAGGCGCGAGGGGAGTACAGCAGGGAAGCTTCCTTAAAGGCGGATGCAAGGAACATTATCACGTTCACGGTCATCCTGCTGTCCATGGTGATGCTTTATCTGTTCCAGCGCGCGTACATCTGGCAGCGCATTGGCATGATGGCAGTGTACCGGCTTTTGGGTCTCCCAAAAAAGAAGGTGGTTGGCGTGTTTGCCCTGGAAAGCCTGATGCTTTCCGCCGCGGGTGTCCTGCCTGCCGCCGTGGTGACATGGACGGTGGTGGCGGTGCTAAATTTGTTAACCGACCTTGGTTTTTCCATGGTCCTGCCATGGCAGGCCGCCGCCGCCGCGTGCGCCGGCATCATCGCGTACTACCTGCTCATCTCCCTGCTCCCGGCATGGCGGCTTTTGGGGCTCCCCCCGGCAAGGCTGGCGGCGAAGTTTGATATCTGAACCGGTTGAACCGGAAAAACGCGTAAAATCCCCATACGGCGAAGGCGCTGGGGAATACAAAATTTCAAATAACGAAAGGGATATTTTATGAACCAACACAGTAAATTAAATGAACTTCTTTCCTGCCTGACCAAAGATCATGTCATCGTCCAGACCCACAACTACCCGGACCAGGACGCACTCGCGAGCGCGCTTGGCTTAAAGGTGCTGCTGGAGGCAAAGGGGAAAAAAGTACGGATCGGTTATGAGGGGATCGTAGACAAAGACAATACTTTAAAGATGATCGAACTTTTGGGGATCGAATGCTATTTGAGCGATGAACTGGATTTAAAGCCGGAGGATGAGATCATCATTGTGGACGGGCAGAAGGGCAACATCAACATGACGGACCTTACGGGGGATGAGGTGGCATGCATTGACCACCATAAAGTGCGCCTCGACGAGGATTATAAATTTTCGGACATCCGCCCTGATGTTGGCGCATGCGCATCCATCATTGCAAGTTATTTCTTTGAAAATGGGATCCCGCTGCCGGAAAATGTGGCGACCGCGCTTTTGTACGGCATCAAAATGGACACGCACAACATGACGCGCAGTGTGGCGGAGCTTGACCTTGCCATGTTCTTCCGCCTGTTCCCGATGGCGAACCACGAGCACATGAAGACCCTTGAGAATTCCTGTTTAAAAATCGGGGACCTGGATGCGTACCGCACGGCGATCGACACGCTGCATGTGGTGGAAGGGGTCGGGGTCGCGGCGGTTGGCGAGGGCTGCTCTGAGGCGCTCATTGCCTCCGTATCCGATTTCTTGCTGACACTTTCCAGCGTCCAGATTACGCTTGTGTATTCCTACCGCGCGGGTGGGGTGAAATTTTCCGTGCGCAGTGAGGTGGAGCGCTACGATGCGAGCGACATGATTGCGGACGCGCTTTCCGGCTTCGGGGATGGGGGCGGGCACGCGGACATGGCGGCGGGCTTCATCCCAAATGTGCCGGATGAGGATGCGGCCAGGGATTATGCCGCAGTGGTGAAGGAACGGTTTATCAAAAAAGTCTGTGCGCAGAATTAAAGTACAGGTCTATTTTGCGCCATCGCCTTCCTGGTTTTTGGTGTAATCATCAAAAATATAGGAAAGTATGGGTGCCAGGCCGACAAATTCACAGCCGTAACCTTTCATGCCATGCCCAAGGTCGATGCAGCGGATGATCTTGACGACGCAGTAAAGCTTGGAATCCTCCTCC
>CAYMGZ010000018.1:7780-8160 GCA_964390095.1 uncultured Lachnospiraceae bacterium
GGATGCAGGCATTG
The DNA here is from genome assembly GCA_964390095.1 of uncultured Lachnospiraceae bacterium. Taxonomy (GTDB): domain Bacteria; phylum Bacillota; class Clostridia; order Lachnospirales; family Lachnospiraceae; genus RGIG4057. Next base: position 7,795 of record CAYMGZ010000018.1, read on the forward strand.
AAATAAAAGCCGAGCGGCAGGATGCTCTGGGTATGGAAGCCGATGCCGCCTTTCGAGATATCCACGACGGTGATCGGTGCGTCAATGTTTTCCACGCATACATTATCTTGCTTAAACAGGGAAGAGATATCCAGTTCCAGCTTTACATTGAATCGTTTGTCTTTTCTTTTTTCTTCCATAACAAAGGTACCTCCGCATATGAATGTAAACAAGCTACTTTTTTTATTATTATATACGATAAATGCGGAAATTTCAATGAGAAAGCCAAAAAAAGAGAAAAGAATGAAGAGTGAACGGAAATGATTGACAATTTCTTAACAATTCACTATAATATATGGAAAGAATCTAAGGTGGATGGAAGATGGG
>CAYMGZ010000018.1:8170-14057 GCA_964390095.1 uncultured Lachnospiraceae bacterium
AAGGCTCCCAAGATACTACCGCTACCTAAACGAACTGCTGGAAAAGGGTGTCGTCCGCATCTCATCAAAGGAACTCAGCCGGGAAATGAATGTCACGGCATCGCAGATCCGGCAGGACCTGAATCATTTTGGCGGGTTTGGGCAGCAGGGTTACGGGTACAATGTCGAGTTTTTGTATGCGGAGATCGGGAAAATCCTTGGCCTTGACCGCAGGACGGGTATCATCATCGTGGGGGCGGGAAATCTTGGGCAGGCACTTGCGAATTATGCGGATTTTGAAAAAAGCGGTTTTATTGTCCGTGGGATCTTTGACGTTGACCCGCAAAAAATCGGAAAAAAGATCCGTGGGGTAAAGGTGCGCCCGATGCAGGAGATTTCCGCCTTCATAAAAGAACATGGGGTTGGGATCGCGGCGCTTACAATCCCCAGGGAACATGCGGTGCAGGTGGCGGCAGAACTTGTCGCATGCGGGGTCCGGGCATTTTGGAATTTTGCGCCGACGGACCTGCACCTGCCGGCGGAGATTGTTTTGGAAAACGTACATTTGTCGGAGAGCCTGATGCGGCTTTCCTACAAGCTGAAATCAGCATCGGGGGATGCCGTGTGGAATCTGGACGAAAATGACAAAGGGGATGATGGGATTGAGGCGCAATAAAAAATCAAAAGGGTTCGGGGAACTGGAGGAAAAGATTGTGCATTCCCTGCAGAATAAAAATGTTCCGCTCCTGACGCTGGATGAGAAATGGCTGGAGATTTTTCCGGAGCATTTACAAAGTGATGCCATCCGTGCGATTGTTTCGCAGTTGAACGACCTTTTGAAAAAGCAAGGGAAGCAGACGGAGCAGATCAAGGGGCTAAAGCGTTATAAGTCGCAGATGATGCAGGAAATCGTGCAGAATATGGAAGTGGATGACACTCCGATCGGGCGCTTAAAGCAAAAAAAACTTGACAAAAACCAGAAAAAGATCCTGGAGCTCAACGAGCAGTTACAGGAGACGGAGGACAGCCTCTCCGACCTGCCATACCAGATCCGTCAGGTGAACGCGCAGCTGATGTTAGAGAGTACGAGGGTCTGCTATGAACGTTTCCGGGTCAATCAAGGGAAAATGCAGGAGATTGACGGGGAGATTGCAGAGCTGCGGGAGAAATTGAAGATTAAGGTCCTGGAAAAGCAGCAGCGGGAAATGCAGGATGAGAAGATGTACGCTTACCTCCATTCCATCCTTGGCGTGCAGTTGATGGAAGAACTTGACAAAGGGGTGACGGGGGAGAGCGGGGAGGAATGATTGCGGGGGTTGGGACGGATATCATAAAGATTGAACGGGTGGTTTTAGCGTATGGGAGGGAAGCTTTCCGCAACCGGGTATACACGGGAAAAGAGCAGCAAATGATTGCGGACAAAACCGTGCGCGCGGCGGATAACTGGGCGATGAAGGAAGCGGTGGTAAAGGCATTTGGCACAGGGTTTGGGCGCATTTCCCCCAATGAAGTGGAGCTTTTGCGGGGGGCTTTTGGGGAACCACGCTGCATCCTGCACGGTGCGGCAGCACATTGTGCCAAGGAACAGGGGGTCACGCAGATCCATGTTTCGGTGTCAAACGAAAAGGAATATGCAGTTGCTTTTGTGGTTATGGAAAAAGAGGCATAAGATTTGCAAAAAGGATTTTGGGTATGAGGTATGTTGCGGATGCGGTGCAGATGAAGGAAATCGACCGCAGGACATCGGAGGAGATCGGGATTTTGCCGATTGTATTGATGGAAAAGGCGGCGGAGGGGATCGCGCGATGCGCGGTGGCGATGCTTGCCGGGATGGGGTGTGGCGGTGGAATCCCTGCTAAAATGGAAGAAAATGGAAATCTTGCGGCCGGGGCAGGGTTAAATGGCAGCGGGGGGCGCGTGCTTGCCATCTACGGTGCGGGCGGAAACGGAGGGGATGCCGTGGCGGCGGCAAGGTTGCTGCACCTTTGGGGCTTTGATGTAACCCTTTTGCCGGCGGATGGGAAAGAGCCGTCCGCGCTGACAAAGCAGGAACTTTCGATTGCAGAAAAATGTGGTGTGCCGGAATGGGAAGGAACATGCAATAACATTGATTTCCCGGCATATGATATGATATTGGATGGCATTTTCGGGATTGGGCTCTCGCGCGAGGTGGCAGGGGGATACCGCGTCCTGACCGAACGGATCAACGCATCGGGAACGCCCGTGCTTGCCATTGACATCCCGTCCGGGATCCATGCAGGGACCGGGGAATGCTTAGGGGTGGCGGTGAAAGCGGACCAAACGGTGACGTTTGGGGAGTATAAGGTTGGACATTTCCTTTATCCGGGAGCAGCGTACTGCGGGAAGCTGACCCTTGTGGACGCGGGGTTTGTACCCCAAATATGCAAACAGGTGTTTTTTGGTGCCGCGTGCCGTTACACCATTTATGAAAGGACCGATGTGCCATGGCTGCTTCCGGAACGCGTGACGCGCTCCCATAAGGGAAGCTACGGCAAAGTACTTGTCTGGGCGGGCTCAGACAAGGTGACGGGCGCGGCGTACTTAGCGGCAAAAGCGGCGTACCGCTGCGGTGTTGGGCTGGTAAAGCTTGTTTCCACCGGCACCTGTCTGGATGTTGTGCGCCGGATGCTGCCGGAGGCATTTTGCGAGGAAATCCCCAGGGAGGGGCAGGAAGAATTCTGGAACCGGCAGGTGGGCTGGGCGGATGCGGTACTGGCAGGACCTGGCATCGGCACGGGGCAGGATGCCGCGGGGGCGCTTGCAGGGCTTTTGGATGCCCTGCTAAAAATCAGGCGGAACACTAAGAAAAACACCAAGAAAGACGCAGGCATGCCCGCCCTGGTCCTTGACGCGGATGCGCTCAACCTGCTTGCCGCCCGCGCTGACCTTGCGTTTGGCGGGGCGGCAACGTTTCAGGAAAGGCTTTGCTTTTTGGAGGCAAAGCTCCCAAAAGGCACCGTCCTCACGCCGCACCCCAAGGAATTTTCCAGACTTTCCGGCTGCCCGGTGGAACAGATTACGGGGCATCTGATTGACATGGCGAAGCAATGCGGTTATAATAGGGAACTGGTCTATGTGCTTAAGGATGCACATACGCTCGTGGTGTGCGGGGATGAGATTTACATCAACCTCTCCGGGTGTGACGGCATGGCAACGGGGGGCAGCGGGGATGTGCTTGCGGGCATGATTGCCGGGCTCTGCGTGAAAAAGGAACCGTTTGCGGCGGCAAAGGCGGGGGTCTTTTTGCACGGGCTTGCGGGGGAGCGGGCACAGGAAAAATGTGGCTGCCGTGCAATGCTTGCAGGCGACATCCTTGACGGGATGCTATGCAACGGATCCGCCATGCCACATTCCGGCACTGCCATGGGGCAAGGGGAATCCTGCGGTTCCTTTGCGGATGTGTAGGAAACAGGGAAGAAAGCCCCATTTGGTACCGGGGCGCAGGGCTTTTATGATGAAAGAAAAGAAAGAAGGCGTGGCATGGGCTTGTTCCATGCAGGGATATGGTTGAGACAGAGTATAGGAAGGAATATTGCAGGGTTTGTGCCAACATTGACTTGGATGCAATATGTAAGAATATAAAAAATATAAAAGAACATATACAGCCACAAACAAAAATTATGGCAGTGATCAAGGCGGACGGTTACGGGCACGGTGCCATTCCCGTCGCACGGGCATTGGACGGCTTGTACGAACATGGTGTTCCGGTGGTGGCGGCCTATGGAGTTGCCATGGTGGAAGAAGGGGTGCAGCTGCGAAAGGCGGGGATCACAAAACCGGTCTTGGTACTTGGGGTCACCGTGCCGGAGCTTGCGGGTGTGGCAGTGCGCAACGACATTTCATTGACGGTTTTTGGGACCGGATTGGCAGAACGGCTTAGCCGGGAGGCGGTGGCGGCGGGGCGCACCGCGTCCATTCATATCAAGGTGGATACCGGCATGGGCAGGATCGGGTATGCGGGGAGCGCTGCCGATGCGCGGGAAGCCGCAGCGGCAGCGAAGCTTCCGGGCATAAAAATCGAGGGGTTGTTCTCCCATATGGCATGTGCCGATGAGGCGGATAAAACCTCGGCGCGCGGCCAGCTTGCGCGCTTTTTGGAATTTTCTGCGCTCTTAAAAAAGGAGGGCGTAATGGTCCCGGTAAAGCATATCGCAAACAGCGCGGGCATCATTGACATGCCGGAAACACAGCTTGACATGGTGCGCAGCGGGATTTCTACGTATGGGCTGTACCCGTCAGGGGAAGTGGATTGTGCGAACCTTTCCCTGACCCCGGCGATGGAACTTGTGAGCCATATCTCGTTCATAAAACGTGTACCGGCGGGTGCCACGATCGGTTATGGAAGCACATTTATAGCTGACCATCCGATGACAGTCGCCACAATCCCGGTCGGTTACGCCGACGGTTATCCGCGTGCACTCTCCAATAAAGGGCGCGTGTTAATCGCAGGAAAGAGTGCAAGGATCATCGGGCGCATCTGCATGGACCAGCTTATGGTTGATGTGACCGATATACCGCAGGCGGGGGAAGGCATGCGGGTGACGCTATTCGGGCGTGACGGGGAAGCCTTCCTTCCGGTGGAGGAAGTGGCGGATCTTGCGGGCTCGTTCAACTATGAATTGATATGCGGCATTTCCAAGCGTGTGCCAAGGATTTATTATCGCGGGGGGAAGCCGGCCAGCATACGGACGGAATTTGCATAAAGTGGGCTTTCGCTGTTGCATCAGTCTGCCGCGGCAATATAATTTACACTCTGTTGTATAGGAATACAAAATTCGGGAGATAATGGGAATATAAGGAATTTAGTCCGGAATTTCGTAAAATGGAGAGTGAATTATTGTGATAATCAAGCGTGGCGATATTTTTTATGCGGATTTGCGGCCGGTGGTCGGATCGGAACAGGGGGGTGTGCGGCCGGTGCTGATCGTACAGAACGATACCGGGAACAAGCACAGCCCGACCGTGATCTGCGCGGCGATCACGTCAAAAATGAACAAAGCAAAGCTGCCGACCCATGTGGAGATTGCAGCGGACAAATATGGGGTTGTCAAAGATTCCGTGATTTTGCTTGAGCAGGTGCGGACCATTGACAAATCAAGGTTGAAGGAAAAGGTCTGCCATTTGGACCAGGAAATTTTAAAGCGGATTGATCATGCACTCTGCGTCAGCTTTGCGCTTGATACATAATCCGGGAAAAAGCCGAAAAAACGGCATATGAGCGGAAGGAGAAATGAGAATTATGGACGGTCATCCCATACGCGGGCTGATAAGCCTGTTCGTGCTGTTGGTGTTAAACGCGCTGGTGGCAGCGGCAGAGGAAGCATTTGGAAATATCAACGGGAGCAACGTGGAACACCGGGCACAGGCGGGGGAGAGGAAGGCACTCCGCTTAAAAGAACTGCTCGATGCGCCGCACCGCTACCGGAATGTGATTGAAATCACCGTCACATCGATGAGCCTGCTTGCCGGCATGATGTATGCCTTTAGCCTGTATGGCTGGATCAAGCGCCTGGTCATGCCTGCGCTTTCTGCCGGGAAGGAGGTTGCCACGTTCCCGTTGGCGGCCGTGATGGTGTTGGTCACGGTTCTTTTGATCTATTTGATGGTGCTGTTTGGGATTTTGGTTCCGAAAAAAATAGCACAGCGGGTCGGGGAAAGATCCGCTTACGCATTGGCACCGTTCATTCTCATACTTTACCGGCTCTTATTACCAATTGTGTTTTTACTGGAAAAAAACTCCAACTTTTTACTTCTCCTGTTCGGTTTCAAGAAAGGCAGACCGGAGGAGAATGTGACGGAGGAAGAAATCATTTCCATTGTAAACGAAGGGCATGAGCAGGGTGTCCTGGAGGAAGAAGCGGCAGAAATGATCTCCAATATCATTGAG
>CAYMGZ010000018.1:14070-16533 GCA_964390095.1 uncultured Lachnospiraceae bacterium
AAAGAAGTCAAGGATATTATGACCCACCGCAAAAAGATGGTGGCAATCTCTGCGGATACCAGTGTGGAGGACGCGCTGAACTTTATGTTAAGCGAGCCATATTCGCGCTTCCCGCTCTACGGTGAAAATGTCGATGATATCATCGGGGTGCTCCACCTAAAAGATGTCATGAACTTTTACGCAAACGCGAAGCAGCGCAAGCGCCCGCTTGTGGAAGCAGCCCGCGAGCCTTATTTTGTGCCGGACACGCAGGATCTCGATGTCCTCTTCCGTGCAATGCAGGCAAAGAAAATACATATGGCGATCGTCGCGGACGAGTATGGGCAGACGGCAGGGCTTGTGACGATGGAGGACATTTTAGAGGAGATCGTCGGGGATATTAAAGACGAGTATGACAAAGAAGAGGAACTCATCCGCAGGGCGGGGGAAGATACTTTCCTTGTAAGCGGCGCGGTAACGCTTGAAGAGCTTTCCGAGGAAACCGGGCTGGTGGTCCGCAAGGAGGATGAGGAAGCCTTTGACACGCTCAACGGCCTTTTGGTCTCGCTGCTCGACCATATCCCGCAGGACGATGAAGTATTTTCCGTGGAATATGAAGGTTTCCGCTTTGATTCGGTTGCAATCCGCGGACGTGTCATACGGCGCGTCAAGGCCGTAAAACAAATGGCGCAGGAGAGTGGGGAAAACCCGGAAGAAACAGAAAAACCTTAGCTTTCGCTAAGGTTTTTATAAAAATAGGGAGGAGGAGAGTATGAAAAAGAAAATTGTTTTTTTCTTAATCTGTTATTTAGTATAAGGTGAAAATATGAGCAAATTATGAATGGCAGGAAAACAATTTGTGAACAATTTGAAACACATTCGGAAAAATGCCTTACAGGGGGGACAAGTTTGAAAATTACAATTTTATGTGTCGGGAAAATCAAAGAAAAATATTTTACGGACGCGGCAGCGGAATACATCAAACGGATCGGGCGCTACCACAAGATTGAGATTTTGGAAGTCGCGGACGAAAAAACGCCCGATGGGGCAGGGGAGGCGTTAAACGGAAAGATCATGGCGCGCGAGGGGGAGAGGGTACTGGCAAAAATAAAGGAGGGCAGCTATGTCATGGCACTTGCCATCGAGGGGAAGGAACTCTCCTCGGAGGAATTGGCAGGAAAATTAGAAACGCTCGCCCTTGGCGGCGATTCCCATGTAACTTTTGTGATTGGTGGCTCGCTTGGCCTCACAGAGCCCGTAAAAAAACGCGCAGATTTCCTTTTAAGCTTCTCCAAAATGACCTTCCCGCACCAACTTATGCGGGTCGTGCTGTTAGAGCAAATTTACCGGTGCTGTAAAATTTCCGCCCATGAACCTTACCATAAGTAAAACCTGCAAAGGCGGAAATTTTATTTCCGGTTCCTTTATTGCAGCACCAGACCAGACCCATCCTTATAAAAGTATTGATACCGCCCCTGGCTCCTTGCAACACAAGCCTGCCCGTTCCCTCTTTTTGACGTATCATATTCTAAAACCACGGTCTGTTTCCCAAGTGTTGAGGTGCCATTGTAGCGTTTTGTCTGCACAATGTAAGCCGGCATCGTATAATTTGTACCTGTCTCATAAACTTTTTGCAGGGAAATGACGGGCAGTGGTTTTCCGTTTAATGTTACCGTGATATCCTCCGCGAAAAGTTCCGGGGCAATATCCAGAACATTCCTTTTTTCACCTTCCAATGTAATCTCGTATTCCTCTCTTTTTGAAAGGATCATCGGGCGGAACCAGAAAAACAGCGTGCCGGCCCCACCGTTATTTGTCCATACGGAAAGCGAATAAACCTCCCCGTTTCCGACCTTAAAATCAAATTCCTCATCGCGGTCAACGATCATATGCCAGCTCCAGTTTTCCAGCGATGTTTTCCTATAACTGTCATCATCTACATAAAAAGTATTGTAGCAGCCCTTCGGGACAACGACCGAATATTCCCCGTTCTGGTTGCTCCAAACACTCATGTACGTTTCTTCCGAAAAACCGATACGCGATAACAGCAACGGTGCCGGGAATGGTTTGCCGTCAAAATCCGTGATCTTTCCGTGCAGGCGGGCATACGCGCAGGAAACTTGCTGCTGCTGTTCCCACTCTTTCGTCTTAAGTGAAACAAAAATTTCATCCGGAAGCCCGGAAACGTCCTTTACGGTGCATTTTAGGATTAAGATATTTTCCGAACATTCCACGGTGTAGGATTCTGTTTTTTCTTCGGGTTCGTTGATTTTAAATTCCCGTTGGTAAAGTGTAAAGCCGCCGGATTTTGCAGTGACCGACAGCGTCAGCGGAAGGGTGATTATTTCGGTTTCCGCGTAAATGCCGAAATGAGTTTTTGGGGTTGCCCAGTCCGGCTGCAGGATTTCTTCCGGGCGTTGTTTGTTTTCGAACCACCATGCGTCAATTTTCATATTGCTAACCTCCGTTAAGAATTTCTTTTAA
>CAYMGZ010000019.1:0-13811 GCA_964390095.1 uncultured Lachnospiraceae bacterium
GACAACAAAAAATATTATAATAAACGGAGGTATCCCACAATGCAGACAGTAAAGGAACGTTTTTTAAGATACATCGCAATGGACACGCAGTCCTGCGATGATGTTGAGGCGGTGCCAAGTACAAAAAAGCAATGGGCGCTTGCAAACTGCCTTGCGGAGGAATTAAGGCAGATGGGGGCAAGCGATGTGCGTGTTCAGGAGCATTGCTATGTGTATGCGGCAATCCCGGCGACGGGCGGGAAAAAATCGCCGGTGCTTGGGTTTATTGCGCATATGGATACGGCGACCGCGATGAGCGGGAAGGATGTAAAGGCTAAAGTCATCCCGTACCAGGGCGGCGATCTTGTCCTGAACGAAGAGCTTGGCATCGTGATGCGCGCGGCGCAGTTCCCGGCGCTTGCGGATGAGGTCGGCAAGGATCTGATCGTGACGGACGGTACGACCTTGCTTGGGGCGGATGACAAGGCGGGGATCGCGGAGATCATGGCGATGGCGGAGTATTTGCTTTTAAACCCGCAGATCCCGCACGGGGAGATTCGGATTGGGTTTACGCCGGATGAGGAAGTTGGGCGCGGCGTGGATTTCTTTGATGTGGAAGGTTTTGGGGCGGATGGCGCGTATACCGTGGACGGCGGCGCACTTGGGGAACTGGAGTATGAGAATTTCAATGCGGCGGGCGCGAAGGTGAAGATCCATGGAACGAGCATCCATCCGGGTTCTGCAAAGGGGCAGATGAAGAATGCGCTGCTTGTCGGGATGGAGCTTGAGGGGATGCTGCCGCAGGAGCAAAAACCGGCTTACACGGAAGGGTACGAAGGATTTTTCCATCTGGATACTATGGCGGGTTCGGTGGAGGAGGCGGTGATGGATTATATTATCCGCGACCATGACCGCGAAAAGTTTGAGGCGAAGAAGCGGCTTTTTGCGCAGGTGGTGGATTTCCTGAATGGGAAGTACGGCGTCGGGACCGTGGAAGTTTCCATAAAAGATTCGTACTATAATATGAAGGAGAAGCTGGCAGACCACATGGGGCTTGTCGAAAATGCGAAGGCGGCGATGGAGAAGGTCGGCATTGTGCCGCTCGTGCGCCCGATCCGGGGCGGTACGGACGGGGCGAGGCTTTCGTATATGGGGCTGCCATGCCCAAATCTGTGTACGGGCGGATACAACTGCCATGGGAAATTTGAGTATATTTCAGTGCAGGATATGGAGAAGGTCGTGGAACTGTTGGTTTGTCTGGCACAGGGGGTGTAAGGGCTGGTTTTGCTGTTTTTGTCCGTTTAGGGAAAATCAATTACCGGGATTTTCCGGGCAGGCCTTGCCTGTATCTTTGGAAAAATGGATTGGCCAAACGAATTTTACGATTATTTTACAAAAGTTAGATCGTGGATTTGATCATCAGCGAATATAATTGTTCCTGTAATCCGAGATTGCAATTTAACAAGTGGATGAAATATGAAAAAGGAGAATCGTTGATGGGAACAAAAAAAATTTTTGCTGTTGTGTTTATTTTTTGTATTGTTATGGGTAGTATGGCCGGGTGTAACAATGCAGAACCAAAAGTGGCTTTGACACAGGGAAGCCCGGGGAAAACTGTTTCGGCCGAGGCGGCAGGACCGGAAAAACCAAAGTACATCTTTTTGTTTATAGGTGATGGCATGTCCTACCCGCAGGTGGAAAGTACAAATTACTATCTTAACGCACGGATGGCGAAGACAAGTATGGGAAATAAGGACAAAAATACAATTTTAACGAAGCCGCAGGATTCGTTGGGATTTTTAGGTTTTCCTGTAGCCGGGAGTGCACAGACCTATGACAGTACATCGTTTTGCCCGGATTCCGCATCGGCGGCCACTTCCATATCAACGGGGCATAAGACTTATTCGGGCACGATTAATATGGATGAAACCGCTACCAAATGTTTTGAAACAATTGCCGAAAAGCTGCATAAACAGCTGGGATATAAGATCGGGATCGTTTCAAGCGTCAACTTAAACCATGCGACCCCGGCGGCGTTTTATTGCCATCAGGAGAGCCGTTCCAATTATTATGATATTGGCATGGAACTGATTGAAAGCGGTTTTGATTACTTTGCGGGCGGTGCCCTTTTAAAACCGACAGGCGGGGAAGGGAAGCAGGAGGATTTATATGGGCTTGCCGAAAAAGCAGGGTATACCGTGGTAAAAACACAGAAGGAAGCCGAAACAGTGACATCGGATACGGGGAAAGTGATATTGATTGATGAGCATTTGGCCGATGCGGGTTCCATGAATTATGAGATCGACCGCACCGAGGGGGAATGGGCACTTTCCGATTATGTCGCAAAAGGCATTGATTGCCTGTTCCCGGGGAATGAGAAGGGGTTTTTTATGATGGTGGAGGGCGGGAAAATTGACTGGGCCTGCCATGCGAACGATGCGGCTTCCGCCATGGCGGATATAAAAGCGTTTTCGGATGCCGTGGATGAGGCGGTCGCCTTTTATCATAAGCATCCTGGGGAAACACTGATTCTTGTAACCGGCGACCACGAAACGGGGGGGATGACGATTGGATATGCAGGAACCAATTATGATACGTTTTTACAGAATCTCTCCAACCAAAAAATAAGTTTCCAAAAGTTTTATACGGAATTTGTCTTAGGATACAGGGAAAGGGGAACGGATTTTGATCATGTAATGAAGGATATTTCGGAGCAGTTCGGCCTTATGACGGAAGCAGAGGCAGGGGAGTATGCGGAAGATATCGTTGTAAAGGACAGCGCTGACAAGCATCCTACGGGGGTAACATCCGGAAGTTTGGTATTGACCGATTATGAATTGCAGAAATTAAAGGATGCGTATGAAAAGAGCATGACCCTGAAGGGAGGGGATGGACTGAGCCAAAAAGAGTATGAACTTTATGGTTCTAATGATCCTTTAACTGTTACCATCACACATATCTTAAATAATAAATCCGGCATTAGTTTTACAAGCTACAGCCATACGGGACTGCCCGTAGCGGTTTTTGCCATCGGCGTTGGTTCGCAGGATTTCGGGGGGTATTATGATAATACCGATATTTATAACAAAATGGCTGGGCTGACAGGGGTAAAATAGTGGATGTATAAAAGATTATTGTTTTCTTTGGCAGGATTTGGGGTCCGCAGCCGACGGGCGGGAAAATGTGTTGGAAAAGCGCTTGACGGCGGGCGCTGGGGCTGTTATTATTATAGGATAAACGGTCCGGGCATTCCCAAAAAAAGCTTTGCGTGCCGCAGCAGTTTGTGGCGCGCGGGAACAGGCGGCGGACGCAAAGAAAATACGGCAGGAGGCAGGTTATGGATTTAAGAGGACGTTCGTTTCTGACATTGAAGGATTTCACACCGGAGGAGATTATGTACATGATCGACCTTGCGGCGGATTTAAAGGCGAAAAAGAAAAAGGGGATCACCGGGAACAGCTTAAAGGGCAAGAACATCGCGCTGATTTTTGAGAAGCCGTCCACAAGGACGCGCTGCTCATTCACGATTGGCTGCATTGATGAGGGCGGGCATCCGGAATATCTGGGCAAGGATGACATCCAGCTTGGGCACAAGGAGAGCGTGGAGGATACCGCTCGCGTGCTGGGGCGGATGTTTGATGGCATCGAATTCCGCGGTTTCTCGCAGGAGACGGTGGAGAAGCTTGCGAAATACAGCGGTGTCCCGGTCTGGAATGGGTTGACGGACGAATACCATCCGACCCAGATTTTGGCAGATTTCCTGACGTTGAAGGAACGGTTTGGCAGGCTTTCTGGCCTGAAACTGGTTTTTGTGGGCGATGGCAGGAACAATATGGCGAACAGCCTGATGATTGGCTCCTCAAAGATGGGGCTTGATTTTGTGATCCTTGCGCCAAAGTGCCTGTGGCCGACGGCGGGGCTGGTGGATACGTGCCATGAATATGCAAAGGCATCCGGCGGTAAAATCACGCTTACGGATGACCTTGCCGCTGTTGCGGGCGCGGATGCCATCTACACGGATGTCTGGTGCTCGATGGGGGAGGAGGATAAGGCAGCGGAGCGTATTGCGCTGCTTTCCCCGTATCAGGTGAATGCAGAACTGATGGAAAAAACCGGGAAAGCGGGCACGGTCTTTTTACACTGCCTGCCTGCCGTCAAGGGCAAGGAAGTGACGGAGGAAATCTTTGAGAAATATGCGGATGTTGTGTTTGACGAGGCGGAGAACCGGATGCACACAATCAAAGCCGTGATGGTGGCGACGCTCGGGAACCGGTAAGGAGCCGGTGAAACTCCTGCCGGAAGGAAATTGAAAATCCATTGGGAGCTGCTTTGGAAAACGGGGGATTGCATGAGGAAATTTTTTCAGAGATTGAAGGAGAATAAGTTACTTCTGGATGGCATCAATGTCGTTGCCGGGTTTGTGCTGCTGGTCGCCCTGCTGGTATTTTTTATCAGCCGGGCTTATATCGCACTCCTTTTTGCCGTTTGGGCGGCAGGGTTCATGAACATGGCAAACGGGCTGAAATATATGCGGGGGAAGAACAGGAACGCGGCGGTCGGCCCGTCGATGGTCATGCTTGGGATGATCATCCTCTTTGGGGGGACGGCGCTGATCCTTTCCATGATGTGTGGGCTTTAAAACGGCGGTGCATGGGATGTTTTGCAGTTTATCTGAAGTTTCTGGCAGCATCACGAACATGAGGGGGCTTTGAAACTGCGATGCATGGAACGTTTTGCAGTTTATCTGAGGTTTCTGGCAGCATCACAAACATGCCGGGTTTTGAAACTGTGGTGCATGGAACGTTTTGCAGGGAAGAAAAGGGCAGGGCGGATAGAATATATAAGGCTGGTATTTCATGGGAAAATTTTTATACATTGCGGAGAAGCCGAGCGTGGCGCAGGAGTTTGCGAAGGCATTGAAGCGCAATTTTAAGAAAAAGGACGGATACATGGAGGCGGAGGATGCGGTCGTGACCTGGTGCGTGGGGCATCTGGTCACGATGAGCTACCCGGAGGTCTACGACCCCGCACTAAAGCGCTGGACACTTGAGACGCTGCCGTTTTTGCCGGGGGAGTTTAAATATGAGGTCATCCCGGCGGTCAGCAAGCAATATCATATTGTGGAGGGGCTTTTAAACCGCGGGGATGTGGAACGTATTTATGTCTGCACCGACTCCGGGCGCGAGGGGGAGTACATCTACCGTCTGGTGGACCAGATGGCGCAGGTCCCTATGGGCAAGGATAAGCGGCGTGTCTGGATCGACTCGCAGACGGAGGAGGAGATTCTGCGCGGCATCAAGAACGCGAAGCCGCTTTCGGATTATGACCATCTTGCCGACGCGGCGTATTTGCGCGCGATGGAAGATTATCTGATGGGGATCAATTTCTCCCGTGTGCTGACATTGAAATACGGTTTTGCAGTGAGCAATTTTTTAAAGGCCGAGAAGCGCGCCGCCATCTCGGTCGGGCGCGTGATGACCTGTGTGCTTGGCATGGTCGTGCGCAGGGAGCGCGAGATCAGGGCATTTGTGAAAACGCCGTTTTTCCGCGTGATGGTGGGGCTTTGCGTGCAGGGACACCGTTTTGAGGGCGAGTTCCGTGCAGTGGAAGGTTCCAAATATTTCCAGTCACCGAAGCTTTATAAGGAAAACGGGTTCAAGGAGAAGAAGGATGCGGAAGGATTGATCGCGATGCTGCTTGGGCAGCAGGTTTCCTACCGTGAGGTGACGGAGAATGGCAAGGTGGGCCATGCAGCTGTTTTCGATGCGGCGGCAAGGGGGCTTAAGGCGCAGGTTGCGGCGATCGAGAAGAAGAAGGAAAATAAGAATGCCCCGCTTTTATTCAATCTGGCGGAGCTGCAGAATGAGTGCAGCCGGCTGTTTAAGATCAGCCCGGATGAGACGTTAAAAATCACGCAGGAGTTGTATGAGAAGAAACTGGTGACTTATCCGCGTACCGATGCCCGTGTGCTCTCGACGGCGGTGGCGAAGGAGATACATAAAAATATCGGCGGTCTTTCGCAGCTTTCACAGTTTGCGCCGTTTTCCAAAGAAATCCTTGCCGGGGATGCATACAAGAATATCGCAAAGACGCGCTATGTCAATGACAAGCAGATTACCGACCATTATGCGATTATCCCGACCGGTCAGGGCTTTTCGGCGCTTTCCGGGCTTCCCGTGATTGCAAAACGAGTGTATGTGGCAATTGTGAAGCGGTTTTTGAGTATTTTTTATCCGCCGGCGGTCTACCAGAAAGTTTTGCTGACGGTGAAAATTGACACGGAGAGTTTTTTTGCCAGTTTTAAGGTGCTGGTGGAGGAAGGGTACTTAAAGGTTGCAAACGCAGGGAAGACGGCGCAGGCGGAAAGCGGCGCGGGGGATGGCAGCCCGGCGGGCGGGCAGGGCACGGTGACAGGCAAGACCGGGGCATCGGGGGCACAGCCAACCGCAGGAAGTCCGGCCGGGGCAGGAAGTGCCGGAACGGGCGGGGCGCAGCCAGGCGCAGGAAGTCCGTCAGGGTCAGGAAGTGGTGGCGCGTCGGGGACACAGACAACCACAGGAAGTCCGTCAGGGGCAGGAAGTGCCGGAACGGGCGGGGCGCAGCCGGGCGCAGGAAGCAGCCCTGCACAGGGAACAGGTGCGGGAAGCGTGGTTACCGCCGCACCGCCGCCTGCAAATGGCGACCCGCCGCCCGGTGCGGGACCGGACGAGGAAAGCTTTGGCAAGGATTTCTTTGAGGTTGTCAAAGGCCTGAAAAAAGGCGCAAAGCTTGACGTGACCGGTTTTACGATCCGCGAGGGCGAGACCGCGCCGCCAAAGCGCTACAATTCCGGCTCGATTATCCTCGCGATGGAAAATGCCGGGCAGCTGATCGAGGACGAGGAGTTGCGGGCGCAGATCAAGGGCAGCGGCATCGGTACCAGTGCAACACGTGCAGAAATACTAAACAAATTAATAAAAATAAGTTACTTATGCCTAAACAAAAAAACACAGGTCATCACCCCGACACAGACAGGTGAGCTGATCTATGAAGTTGTGAACACTTCCATCCGTTCCCTTCTCAACGCGGAGCTCACCGCAAGCTGGGAGAAGGGGCTGACCTATGTCGCGGAAGGTACGATCAGCCGCGAGGAATACCTAAAAAAACTCGAAGGTTTTGTCGGGCGGCTGACCAACGCCGTAAAAAGTGCAAACAACGTAGGCCAGCTAAACCACAACTTCGCAGAAGCCGCAAAAAATTATAAATAGAGGGATTTTACGGGACTAAATATAGGAGGATTATTGCATGGAGGAATTATTGATTAAAAATCTTTTTGACCTGACCAAAACCCTGGCAAAAGAATACCTTGGCAACTTCACCTACCCATGGGAGGCGCTTCCCGGCATCGGCACGATGGTTGTGGCACTCGGCGGGAAACTCCCGGAAGACGAATACGAAAAGCGCGGGGAAAATATCTGGATTGCCAGGGATGCCACGGTAGCGCCGACCGCCTGCATCAACGGCCCCGTGATCATCGGCAGGGGAGCCGAGGTGCGCCATTGTGCCTACATCCGTGGCAATGTGCTAATCGGGGCGGGTGCGGTGGTCGGGAATTCAACCGAGCTGAAAAACGTGATTCTTTTTGACGGGGTACAGGTTCCGCATTACAATTATGTCGGCGATTCCATCCTCGGCTACAAATCCCACATGGGAGCGGGTTCGATCACCTCGAATGTGAAATCGGACAAATCGCAGGTGGTCATCCATGCGGAGGAGGAAGACATTGCAACGGGCTTGCGCAAAATGGGTGCAATCCTCGGTGACCATGTGGAGATCGGGTGCGGCGCGGTGCTAAACCCGGGAACCATCATTTGCAGGGAGAGCACGGTATACCCGCTCTCGTCGGTGCGCGGGGTCGTAGGGCCGGGCAGCATCTATAAAAAAGCAGGGGATATCGCGGGGAAGGCGGTGCCGTTGATTTAAGGCATATTAAGAAACGCGCTTCTGCCGACCGCGTATTTGAACATAAGAACCGGAAAACTTTGGGCGGGGGCAGTTTTTTTGTATGCAGGAAGGGGATGGCGATGGAAGAACTATATCGGGCAATCGAGGAGAAAATATACGCGTCCGGTTACACGGGCGCGGTGGATGGTTTTGCCATTTATGAGGACATCTGTGACCAGATCGGGGATAAGGAGGAGGGCGCGTATGTCCTGATGTCAAAAACGGGGGAAGACATCTGGTACGAGTACGAACTTTCTGTCATGAAGGATGATTTTAACCTTTCCGTCATGACAATCCACACACCGGGGCGGGATTACCGGATTGATTTTGATGCGTGACGGAGGGATACAAAGGCGATGGAATTATTGGTATCATACATACAATATGTCGGGATGCTGATCCCGCTCATCGGGCTGATGATCCTGCTGCGCAAGAATCCGGGGCGTGCGGCAAGCGACCTGATGTTAGCGTGTGTCGGCTGTATCATCGTGAATGCGGGGTATCTTCTGATGCTAAAGATGAACAGCCCGGAGGCGGGGATTGTAGCGCTTAAAGTCGAATATCTTGGGAACGCGATTTTCTACGCGTTCTTCTTCCTCTTTATATTGGATTATTTCCGGCTGCGCTACCCGCACTGGCCGTTTTGGATCTGGGGGATTTTGCAGGCGATCGAGATTTTTGTGCTCTGGGATGACAGGCATGCGGATATGATTTTCCAGGATACCGATTTACAGCCGATGGAGTTTGAAATGTCAATTCCGGCCGGGGTGCAGAGGGTGGAGATTGAGGAGGGGGCATTGCATATTTTCCGTATCAAGCCGGGCGTGCTCTATGTCATCCAGTACAGCATCATCTGCATTGCCCTGCTCATTTTGATCGGCTATACGCTTGTGCGGATCAAAAGGACGCATATCCGCAAGGAGAAAATGGCGCTCATCCGTCTGGAGGCTTCGGAGATCATTGTCATGTTTGCGATGGCAGTTTATCTTCTGGTGGCAAACATGAATTTCGACATCCTGCCGTTCTGCGCATCGGGCGCGCTGCTGCTCATCATACTGAGTGTGGTCCGGGGGGAGATGTTCAATGTAGCGGATGCCGGGCGCAACTGGATGTTTGAGCATATGCAGGATATCTTCCTGATCACGGACAGCATGTACGGGTATCTTGATGCAAATGCCTACGCGAAGGAGCTGTTCCCGGCGCTAAAGGAGAAGGGGAAGAATGAGCGCATCCCCAGGGAACTGTACGAACTTTTTATCACGGACAAGGAGGAGTACCACAACGGGGAACGCTGTTATGAAAAGACGATCACCCCGTTAATGGAGGGGAATTCCGTGCAGGGTTACTGCCTGCTTTTGATGGATGTGACGCAGACACATCAGCTTGTTGAGGAATTAAAGGGCGCGAAGGCGAAGGCGGAGGATGCAAACGAGGCAAAGTCCGCATTTATGTCAAATATGTCACATGAAATCCGCACACCGATGAACGCGATTGTCGGGATGACGGAAATCCTTCTGCGCAGTGAGATGAGCGCACAGCAAAAGGGTTACCTTGCCAACATCAAGAACTCCGGCAATGCGCTGCTGACGATTATCAATGACATCCTTGATTTTTCCAAGATTGAGTCCGGGAAGCTAGAGATCGTAAACGATGAATATGAACCGATGTCGATGTTAAACGACCTTTCGATGATCTTTTTGAACCGTATCGGGGAGAAGGGCGTGGAGCTTTTGTACGATATCGACCCGAAGCTTCCAAACAAGCTTTACGGCGATTCGCTGCGTCTGCGCCAGGTAATCATCAACATTGCGAACAATGCGATCAAATTTACGCAGGAAGGTTATGTAAAAATTTCCCTTAAAATGGAGAAAATTAGTGAGGATGAGGCGGAACTTGCCGTTTCCGTATACGATACCGGGCAGGGCATCCGGGAGGAAGATTTAGGAAAACTTTTCCAGTCCTTCCAGCAGGTGGATATGAAGAAAAACCACAGCAAGGAAGGGACGGGGCTTGGGCTTTCCATTTCAAAACAATTAGTGGAATTGATGGGTGGTTCGATCGGTGTGCGCAGCACCTACGGCAAAGGCAGCGAGTTCTACTTTACGGTGCGCCAGAAGATTGTGGAGGAGAGACCGGCGGCACATTTAAAGACACGCGACCGGAAGGCCATTTCCGGGTACTTTATGTCGGAGGAAATGACGGCAGCCCTAAAGCGGCTTTCGGACCATTACGGCATGTTTTATATGGATTATGACGAGGTATACAAAACGGCGAAGGAGGAGGGGATTTTTGCGGTGGACTTCCTCTTTACGGACGGTGCGGCGTACCATGAGCTTGCGCCGGAAATCCTTTCGGCAAAGACGGAGGAAAATACGATTTGCATCCTCCAGAACCCGATGACGGAAAGCGTGGATGCGCGGGGGATGGTCGTGGTCAACAAACCGCTCTACAGCTTAAATTTCTGCCGGATTTTAAACCGCGAGGAAGTCGGCGGTTTCGGGCAGGCGGATGACTATATGAATTTTACGGCACCGCAGGCAAAGATCCTGATCGTGGACGATAACGAGATGAACCTGAAAGTGGCCATCGGGCTGCTGCAGCCGCTAAAAATGCAGATCGAGACGGCGGATAGCGGAAAACATGCCATTGAGATGATTGAGAAAAACCGTTACGACCTTGTCTTTATGGACCATATGATGCCCGTGATGGACGGCGTGGAGGCGACGAAACTTTTGCGCGCGCGGGAAGAAGAATATTTTAAAACCGTGCCGATCATCGCACTGACCGCCAACGCGGTCGTCGGGGCGCGGGAGACCTTTAAGCAGGCGGGCATGAACGATTTCGTGGCAAAACCGATCGAGATGAAGGAAATCTGTGCGCGCCTAAAAACCTGGCTTCCGAAGGAAAAGATCAAAAAGGGGCAGGAAACCATGGCGCAGACAGGCACTGCGGTAAGGGGGCAGGATACGGAACCACTCCCTGAGATTGAGGGGCTTGACGTGGCAGAAGGGATCAAAAACTGCGGCACAAAGGAACTCTTTATCAGTCTGCTCGGTGATTTTTACAAGCTGATCGACATGAAGGCGACCAAAATCGAGAAATGCCTGGCGGACGGCATGGTGCGCGACTTTACGATCGAAGTGCACGCATTAAAGAACACGGCGCGCATGATCGGCGCGATGGAGCTTTCCGGGATGTTCCTTGAATTAGAGCAGCTTGGGAATGCCGGGGATATTCCTGCCATCGCCAAAAAAACGCCGGAAACCCTTGCGCTTTACCGCTCTTACAAAAAGGTATTAAAGCCTTACGGGCAGGCGCAGGAAAAGGAAAAGCGGGAGGCATCAAGCGAAGAGATGGCGGGGCTTTTGAAGAAGCTTGGCGATGCGATGGAGGGCTTTGACCTTGACGGGGCGGACGCGGCGCTAAAGGAGCTTGAGGAATGCCGGATGCCGGAAAGACTGCAGCCGCAGATGGAAAAACTGCGCGCCTATGTCGCGGATGTGGCGATGATGGAGGTCATGGAGCTTGCGGATGCAATGGCAAAAGCACTAAAAGAGGAGTAAGGATGTGAAAAGGGGGATCCGGCAGGGGAAAGTTTTAGGTCGGATCCCCCTTTTTATGTTTTTAGGCGCATTAAAAATGCTTTGAATCAAAGCTGATTTAAAAGTTCATATATGATTTTTTTTGTGGCAAGACCGTCGGAAAATGCGGTTGCCCCGCCTGCTGCACTGCCAAGCTTTAAAGCGTAACCATAGTCACCTTCCTGCATTCCCGCAAGGAATCCGGCGACCATCGAATCCCCTGCGCCAACGGAGTTTTTCACCCTGCCCCTGCAGGCATGGCAGCGGTGGATGCAGTTTCGTTCATCCAGTAGGAGTGCCCCGTCGCCTGCCATCGAGACAAGCACATTGGCCGCGCCCATTTCCTTTAATTTTTTTGCGTAGAAAAGAATCTCATCTTCATGGGAAAGTGTTGTCCCAAACATTTCGCCCAGTTCGAGGTGGTTGGGCTTGACCAGAAAAGGTTTATATTTTAATACATTTAAAAGCAGGTCTTTTGTTGCATCCACCACGGTTTTTATGTTGAGGCCTGACATGTGCGCAAGGATTTTTTCGTAGATGTCATCCGGCAGTGTGGCAGGGATGCTGCCTGCAAGCACCAGAATATCCCCGTCCCGAAGCTGTTTTAGTTTTTGGTAGAGTTTTTGGAGTGCGTCTTCCGGGATTTTTGGGCCCTGCCCGTTCAAGTCGGTTTCCATGCCTGACTTAATCTTTATATTGATACGGGAACAGCCGTTTTCCAGATGGATGAAATCCGTTTCCACGCCTTGCCGGGCGAGCCCTTCCTCGATGGCGCGCCCGGTAAAACCCGCCACGAACCCGAGGGCTTTACTGGGAACCCCAAGCTTAGCAAGGACGAGGGAAACATTGATCCCCTTGCCGCCGGGGAAGATATGCTCTGAGATGGAGCGGTTGACCGTTCCCAGGATCAGCTCATCCGTATGGACAATATAGTCGATTGCAGGGTTAAATGTTACCGTGTAGATCATGGTGTTGTCTCCTTAATTCTCTATTTAATACAAATAATACTAATTTTTATTGTAATCAAATCTCTTTATCTGTATAAAAATTCCAACAAATACCATACTTATCAATCAAACTTCCATAAACCTTCCCATCCGTTCCGGCAGCGAGCGGCCGGTTTAACTTTGCCCCAACACAAAGCCGCCCGAAAGCCTGCGTCAGGCGGGCAGGGTCATGGTCGCGGACGGTAAATACCGGGTTGTACTGCCCCTGATAAAAAAGCAGGGCATCCGGGTCATAGTTATTCTGCCCCGTCCGCGCGGATTCAAAGCTGTCCCGCAATTTTAGTATGTAAGCCCTGCCGTCATGTTCAAACGGGAGCATGGCGCTGTAAATTTTGTCCGCGCCCGCACCGGGCACCTCATTCTGTAAAGGGGAATCCCCATATCGGACAAATTCCATGGCCCGGATGCCGAATACGTTTTCGTAAAATGCGGCCACATCCCTGCAAAAGCCGTCGAATGTGAGGCAGTAATAAAGTCCGTCGCGTCCGCCAGCCTCATACTGCCACCGAATCCCGAAGGCATCCGCAACATTTCCCCTGCACAAATGTTCAAAGCGGTCCTGCCCGTTGTATAATTTCTGAAACAACCTGTGTACCAGGTTTTCGTTCCCGCCCGAAACGCAGATGGTCGGTTGGAAATACAGGGAGTTGAAACCGGAATCCATCTGCATGGCTGCCATCATGGAATCCGCCATCTCGAAGGAAAGGATATTTCCTGTGGAAGGGATGGACAAATCTGCCTGCCATATCAGGTCAAGCCCTGTTTTGGTGATCCCAAGGCTCTGTGCCATATCCATTTCCCGGAATGTCCTGACCCGGATGGATGCAAGTTCAAAAACGGATGAATAGAAATCCAGCGCATCACGACAATTTCCAAAATATTCTAAATTAAACGTTAATTGCATAACAATTTCCCCTTACCTTTTTTTGCATTATAACAATTTATCCCAGAAAAAGCAAGATTTCTGCCCGCTTTGCTTCAAAAAGAAAAAATAATATTTTTTTTGAAAAAGTATATTGCAAAATAGAATAGCTTGTGGTAATATGTAATCAGCACATGGAGAATGTTCCCGGGAAGCGGGAGGAAAGGAGAAACGATGAACGCACAATTTAAAAAAGGAGTGTTGGAACTGTGTGTGCTGTCCAAATTGGTGGACAGCGACCAGTACGGTTATGAGCTGACCGAAGCGATTTCAAAGGAAATGGTGATCGCGACGGGAACCTTGTATCTGATTTTAAAGCGCTTGAAGGATGAGGATTAT
>CAYMGZ010000019.1:13821-16433 GCA_964390095.1 uncultured Lachnospiraceae bacterium
TTATGTGGAAACCTACCTTGTGGAATCCGGGGAAGGTCCGGCGCGAAAGTATTACCATCTGACAAAGGGTGGCAGGGAATACCAAAAGAGGTTGAAGGATGAATGGTTTGAGTTTGTGGATGCGGTCGCGCGCGTGCTTGGGGAATACGATGTGTGGGATCCGAAACATTTTAAACGGAAGGTTTCCGGGGAAGCAAAAGAAGCGGAGGCCGCGGAAAAAGTGGAAGCGGTGGAAGAAGTGAAAGATATAAAAAAAGACAAAGATGCGGGGAAGACGGATGGCGCGGCGCATCTTTAAGGAAGTCTCGCAGAACAAAAAGCGCGGGTTGGAATAACCTTAAGCGGGAATGGAGGATGTCATGACAAGAAAAGAGTATATGGATTTGCTCTCAAGGGCACTGGAAAATGTGGAGCCGGAAGTGGCAGGGGATATCATGGAGGATTACGAGGCGCATTTTGAGCGGGCGAAGGAGTCCGGGCGCAGCGACGAGGAAGTGATCGAGGAGCTTGGCAGCATCGAGGAGTTTACGGAAGAGTTAAACGCGTTTATGTCGGGGAAAAATATGGCGGACAAGAAGGAAGGCTCGCAGCCAGGGGGAAAACAGGAAACGGTTACCACCGGGGCATGTGGTCTGCCGCCGGAACGTGAACAGGGAAATATAACATCGGAAGAACCGGCAATGGATGGCGGTACGAAAAAAGCCGCCGGTACGGATGCGGCAGGGGATATATCCGGCAGCATGCCGCCGGAAAATGGCGGCATGGGAACCATGCAGGATGAAAAGGCAGCAGGAGGGTATCCACCGGTTCCGCCGATTCCGCCGATTCCATCTCAGCAGAAGGCGGAGGAGGAATTGGAGAGGGCGCGCATGGAAATGAACCGTGCCTACGAGGAAATGTTGCACGCAAGAGAAGAATTGGAGCATGCGAAGCAGGAACGTGAGCGCGCCGAACAGGAACGCAAAAGAGTGGAACAGGAAGCCTTTTCGCAAAAAGGGAAGATGTCGGATGTTGACAGCATCGTGGAGGGCGCGAAAAACCTTGCAAGCAGCATTTTAAGCCAGGTTTCCGGCGTGATGGATAAGACCTTTGCCGGTTTTGGCGACTGGCTGGGGGAAAATTTCGAACGGTCCGGTGAGGATGTGGCGGATTACCGCAGGCGGCAGAAAAATGCAAAGGCCGAGGCGGACGAATACCGCAGAAAACGCGGCGAAAACGGCGCGGGGCAGAATGCGGGGAAATATGGGAACATGGAAAATGCCTACCATTTTGATTTTGATGAGGATGGGGAGCAGTATATGCCGGAATGTGTCGGTATCGTGGACGAACAGGAAGGAATCCGTCATCTCGTGGTGGATGGCAAATCGGCGGAAGTAAAGATCTATCCATCGGAGGATGGCACTTTGTTCTACCGTTATACCAACGAGGGCAGCGCGGGGAGCAAGATCGTTTACCAGTGCAGGAAATCGGTGTCGCAGGGAACCATGACCTTAAGCATTGTGCAGGATGAGAGGGCGGGGCGTAGAAGCCATTCTTCCATCCTCGGCGGCGTGTTTGGGGAAAATGCCGACCTGCACCTTGAACTGCGGCTGCCAAGGTGGCTTGAGGTGCTTGAGGTAAACGGCAAGAGCGGGGATATTTCGATGGGGGATGTCTCCATCCGCACCCTGATGTTAAAGAGCATGTCCGGGGATGTAATGGTCCGCCGCGTGAACGCGGATAAATGTATGGTAGAAACAATGAGCGGTGACGTGCAGATCTGGGATGGGGAATACGGGCATTTGTTGGCCACCAGCAAGAGCGGGGATGCGAAAGCGCAGAGGGTGAAGGCGGGAAAAGCGGCATTCAAGAGCATGAGCGGGGATGCCGACACGCAGGACTGCGAGTTTGGTGAGGCTGTTGTTTCAAGCATGAGCGGGGATGCGAGGTGCAGCAACGGAAAAAGCGGGGTCATCAGTGTTTCGAGCATGAGCGGGGATGCAAACCTTACCGGCATGTCCGTGACGGACGCAAAGGTTTCCGCCGTGAGCGGCGATGTGCAGGCAGCCGGCGTGACGGCCGGCACCCTTTTGATGACGGTAACGTCCGGTGACATGGAAGGGAATGGGTTTGTGGCGAAGGTGCTAAAGGCATCCTCCGTCTCCGGTGACATGAGCATGCGCGGGCATGCGGAGCAGATGAGCCTGACAGGCGGCAGCGGGGATGTGATTGTCGTGCAGGATGGGGATACGAAGGCATTCGTGAGCACGCGCAGCGGTGAGGTGCATTTCCACTTAAAGAATGACGGTGCGGGCTTCGCGGCAAAAGTTTCGACCCACGGCGATACGAGTTACCGCTACCAGAATTTGCACCTGCACGAGGCGGCGAACGGAATCCACCGCTACGGGGCGGAGGGGTCGAGCCTTGAGATCAAGTCCATCTCCGGCGATATTTCCATCACGGATTAAGGGGGCGGGAATGCCAGATCCGTTGAATGGCAAGAAGAGGAATAAAAGAATTATATCGTGTATAGCGGCCGGCGCGATAATGCTTATCGCGTTTTCAAATTTTGCAGTAGCCGAGGGAGAGGTTTCAATATCTACGGCGGCTGATTTCAAGAACTTTACCGAGCG
>CAYMGZ010000020.1:0-15965 GCA_964390095.1 uncultured Lachnospiraceae bacterium
CGGCACGATCTTTGATCAGTTTGCAATATTTCATTTCCGTACGGACATAATACGTCGTGTTGTACATAATCACCTTACAGCCTGGATAGATCACACCGCTTACCCGCAGGCTTCCGCCAGACTGTGCCCCCGCAATCGCCTGAAGCTCATTCATGCGCTCCAGTTTGGTCTGGATTTGCCTTTCCAAATCTGCCTGCATATCCTTGGATGCTTTTAATAACGCAACTTTGTCATCCCCAAGCTTAACCCCCGCCATCATGCGGCGCGTCAACACATTGTAGGCCTGCGTTGCTTTTTCCAGCTCCGCCTCAAGCCCCGGCAGTTCCTCACTTAACTGGTGGTATTCCTCCATATGCTGCGCATCTGCACCAACCTCAAAAACCGTTGCCGTTCCCATCGGGGAACCTGCTGTACGTACCGAAATGCCCGTGCCGGAATGGATTTCACCACCGACTACAAATCCTTTTTTCCCCGACGCAGTCACTTCGCCGTCCGCTGCCACATTGCTGTGCATGATCGCTTCCGTTGCCACATAGCCTCCGGACCGCACGGTCGCGTTTTCGACAAATTTCGTAATAATGTTACCGCGTGCCTCCAGCACGCCGCGTCCCATCCCCTGGATGCCACGCTTTAGCACAATCTGACCGCCTGCTTTCAGCTTTGCCCCCTCGACAACACCGTCCACGATGATATCCCCCTCGGCCTCGACCGAAAAGCCCGTGATCACATTGCCGTGCACTACAACACTCCCCGGGAATTTCACATCTCCGGTCGAAGTATCGACATCCGCCGGTATATCATAAATATTGGAGACAAATACCTTACTGTCAATCAGGGAGACAAGACCATCCACCGCAGAAAACATCGTCAGCCCATCTTCCGAGAGATAGGTATTTTTTTCCGGCCGCATCACCACTTTCTTGACCGTTGCCGGGGCAAGCACATGTCCTGTCACGTCAATCCCTGGTTTTCCCGGAACCGCCGGGGTAAGTGTCACAAGTTCATCCCCCTTCACCACCGGGCAGATGGTCTCAAGCTGATGGAAATCCACGCTGCCATCCTCGTTTAGTTTTGGTTTTCTTGATAGATCCGTATTAAAATGATAGGTAAATATTGCATTTTTCCCTTCCACCGGGGGCATCGCCTCCGCAAGCAGGTAATTCCAGCAATACTGGCGGTCTGCAAGGAAGGAGTCAATCACGTCCTCCTTTGCCCCGAATTTGACACCCGCCCGCACAAGCTCACTTACAATCTCCGCCTTTGTAAGCTTGTGTCCCCCTTCCATCGGAGGATAAAAACGGGCACTCACGGTCATACGGTCCTCCGAAACTTTCACGGAAATGCTTTCCTTTTCTTTCGAACCTATTTTATCGGTCAGCTTTAAGCTGCACTCCTTCTGAAAGCCTAGGATTACTTCCCTTAATTCCTCTCTATCATAATCAATCCGCTTTTCACGGAGATAGTCCTCAATTTCGTTCATGTCCAGGAATTTTTTCTCTGTTCCCGGGTATAATAACAGATAAGTACCATCCCTTTGTTGTTTTAATTGAAAATAAGCATTTTTATTTGCCACACACACTCCTCCTTCATCCATAAAACAAATCCATATTGCTTCCAAGCTTTGTGCGCATTTTCTGTAGTGCTTTTGTGTGCAGCTGTGAAATCCGGGATTCCGTTACCTCAAGGATCACACTGATTTCCTTTAAAGTCAGTTCCTCAAAATAATACAGATAAATCACTTTCTGTTCTTTGTCCGTCAGTTCTTTCAATGTTGCCGTCAATATTTCCTTCAATTCCCTCCGCTCCATCACACGCTCCGGCTGTACATATTCTTCGCTCATCTGTGCATTTTCCACCTGTGGTTCACCGGTTTCCATGCACTCATCCAGCGAAACCAGCGCACCTAACTGCGTCTGTGCCCGCCAGAGCGTAAGCTCATCAACGGAGATCCCTAACTCCCTTGCGACTTCCTCATCCTCTGCCATCCGTCCGGTTCTTGCCTCGATTTTCTGGTAGACGGCATCGAGGCGCTTTTGTTTTTGCCGGAGGGTGCGCGGGATCCAATCCATCTTACGGATCTGGTCAAGGATTGCCCCACGGATGCGCAAGGAAGCGTAAGTCTCAAATTTTACCCCTTTGTCATAATCAAATTTATCAATTGCGTCAATCAGCCCAAAGGTTCCGTATCCGACAAGATCATCATAGTCCACATTATAGCCAAGATACATGCTTAATTTCCCCGCTACGACTTTTACAAGCCCTGCATACGCAAGGATCAGCTGTTCGCGCAGTGCTGCGGTTTGTTTTATACTGTATTCTTCCCAAAGCTTTTGTTTTACATCAGTATCCATCTTCAACCATACCCCACTTCAAACGAATCTGCCTATACTTCCCCTGACTCTTCCTCGCCCTCTCCGTCCTCCGTGACTTCTTCCCCGCCTTCCAGCTCACGCGCCATAGCCTCTTCCTGTTCCCTCGCTATCCTGCGTGCTTCCTCCTCCGCTTCCACGGCCGCCCTTTCTGCCGCTTCATTGATTCTAAAAATAATATGCTCCGCAATCCTCCCTATGATTAAAAACAGGATCAATGCAACCAGGAGATATTTCAAAGTATTTAAAATCGGCACACCGTTGACCAGGCAGCAGAGCACTGTGACCGCACCGGCAACCAACGTGATCAATGCCGAAATGTTATGATTCTTTTTCATGCACGTTTCCCTTCCCGATGCCCATCAAACTTGCAGCTACAATGTCTTGACCGGCTTTCCGACCGACTTTACAAGCAGGGAGCCGTTTTCCGGATAAAATTCAATCGTGCGCCCATAATTTAAGCCCGTGTCCTCCCCCTTGACCGGGATGCGCAGCGAGGCCAGTTTTTTCTTCACCGCCTCGACATTGCGCGTACCGACCTGCAGCATCTCATTGTTGGAATTGAACGCAAACATCTGCGCCCCACCCGCGATTTTTGCGATAAGCGCACCACGGTTTGCGCCAAGTTTTAATACGCGGCTTAACAATTCATCAATGCCGGTATCCGCAAATTTCGCCAAATTTTCATTATTTCTTATTTTTGCACTATCTGGCAACATGACATGAACCATACCGCATATCTTCTTCCCCGGATCATACAGTACGATCCCAACACAGGAACCAAGCCCCAGTGTTGTGATTGCATCCGGTGGAAGACAGACGTTCATGTCCGCCATACCCACTTTCACCATCGTTCCCATATGTTCTCCTATAAACCAAGAGAGGTGAGTATATGACCATAGGATTCCAGTGTTGGGATCAAAATAAAATAGCCGTTTACTTGTTCACCTATATCTCCAAATTCTGTTTGTATCAACAACGCCTTGTCACTGATCTTCCCAAATTCGATTGCAGGGACACTTAAAATTGCACCTGCCATATCGATTGCCATGTATGGCACGCTTGAGGTGATCTTCATATTTGTCAATGCAGAAAGTGATGAAAGATATGCGCCGGCAATGATGTTCCCAATCTCCTGTAACGCGGAAAGTTCCATCTCGGAAAAATCCTCGCTGTCCGCACTGCCGCCAAACCCCCCCATCAGAAGGCCCACGATATTTTTTGCTGCTTTTTTCTCAAGCAAAAACATCATCATGCCATCAATGTCATCCTCAAGAGTGAGCAAAATACCAACTACAATATTTTCCGCACCGCCGATCAGGTCACCTAATTCCTTAAATTCCAGCAGTTCAATTTTCGGTACTTTCATATCAATCTTTGCGGAAAGCATCTGCGACAGTGCCGTTGTCGCATTCCCCGCACCGATGTTACCGATCTCACGCAGCACATCAAACTGCATGTTGTTCATCTGATCGAGTTTTACTTCTGACATATCATACCATGTCCTTTCTAAATACCAAAGCAAAGGGGACCTCCCCCTGCCCTCCTGCACATAGAGGGTTGCCGCATCCTTGCAGCAACCCTGCCGTTTTAAATAGTGCTATCCCTTTCCACGACGACCGCCGGGATGTTTAACAGCGATACCAACCCATCCGGCTGTTTCCCGACACCGGAAAGATACAGGCTCTTTTCATCGTTCCCGTTCGTCGCTTTGTCAATATTGTCCGCACTTAACGTGATGACCTCCTTGACCTCATCCACGATCATGCCAATCGCCGCCTGCGGCTCGATCTTGATGATGAGGATCCTCGTTGCATTTTTGAATTCGTCCGGCTCCAGCCCGAATTTTATGCGCAGGCTCATGACCGGTATGACCTCGCCGCGGATGTTGATGACACCCTTAAAATATGGCTGTGCCTTCGGCACCCTCGTCACCCTCTGCATCCTTACGATATTGTCTACATACTGGATATCAATCCCGTACTGCTCACTTCCGAGTTTTACGATGATATACTGTTTCGATTCCAGTTCTTCGGTTTTCTTCTCATCCATGATAAGCCCTCCCCTATACTAAGACATTCACATCAAGAATCAACGCGATCTCACCATCCCCAAGGATCGTGGCACCGCTGATCAGCTTGCTGTTGTTGATGTATTTTCCGATGGACTTAATAACGATCTCAAGCTGTCCGATCAAGTTATCCACAATCAGCCCCGCCAGCTTGTCGCCCTTTTTCACGATGACGACCGTGAGGCTTGTCGGCTCTTCCCCTTTATGTTCCACATCGAGCACCTGGTCCAGCCGGATTAACGGGATGACAGAACCCCTAAGGCTAATCACCTCTTTGTTCTGTACATATTTCACATCATTCAAGGCAATGTCCTCGATTGTCTCGATGCTGCCAAGAGGAATCGCATATTTTTCGTTTCCGAGCTCTACCATGAGCGTCTCGATGATGGCAAGGGTAAGCGGCAGGCGGATAATGAAATTGCTGCCTTCCCCAAGCACGCTCCTCGTCTCAATGTTCCCGCCGAGGGCTTCAATCTTGGTCTTTACGACATCAAGGCCAACCCCGCGCCCGGATACATCCGATATGATTTCCGCCGTTGAAAAGCTAGGGCGGAACAACAGGTCGATGACTTCCTTATCGGACATCGCCTCCGCCTGCTCCTCCGTGATCGTACCCTTTGCGAGCGCCTTCTGCTTAACCTTCTCCACATCGATGCCGGCACCGTCGTCGCGCACTTCAATCACGACATTGTTGCCTTCCTGATACGCATCAAGGAAGATGGAACCGACTTCCTGCTTGCCGAGGCGCACACGTTCCTCATTTGACTCAAGGCCATGGTCTGCCGCATTGCGCAATAAATGCATCAGCGGGTCGCCGATCTCGTCAATTACCGTGCGGTCAAGCTCCGTGTCCTCACCTGTCATGTACAGATCCATCTTTTTGCCAAGTTTCTTGCTCAGGTCACGGATCATGCGCGGGAAGCGGTTGACGACGCTCTCGATTGGCACCATGCGGACTTTCATCACGGATTGGTGCAAGTTTGTCGTCACACGTTCAAGATATTCAATCTGCTCGTTGAAGCTGGAATCGCGCGCCGTCATTTCCCCGTCGCCGTTCATCGACACAAGTCCGTTCTTGGCAATGATGAGCTCGCTGACAAGGTTCATCAGGTCATCCAACTTCTCAATATCAACACGCACCGAACGGTTGACCGCCGCCTTTGCCGGGGCTTTTGCCTGTGCCTGCTTCGCGGCTGGGGCACTTGCCACGGCCGTTGCTGCGGCACTTGCCGCAGAAGCCGCTGGTACCGGTGCCTCCGCCGGGGAAGCAGACGTTTCGTTTACCTCCGTCACCTCTTCCGTCGGTTCCGGTATTTCCGGTGCCGGGGCAGGCGCAGCAGTTGCCGGGGCAGGGGTAAGATCCGCCGGGGCGATTGTGACATCCTTAATTTCTGATACGTTTAAGATGGCTGCCTTAATCTCATCCTGCGACTTCTTTGTCAGCAGGACCATGGAGAAATCAAAATCAAATTTTTCATCCTCGATATCCTGTACCTCCGGAACCGACTTGATGATGTCACCCGCTTCCTCTAACGCCTTAAACACCAGAAACGCGCGCGCTGCCTTCAAGATGCAGCTTGGTTGGATAAAGACGGTGATCTCAAAAACATTTTCCCCTTCTTCCTTGGCTTTCTGTGCCGCAAGGAGCTCATGCTCCGCAAGCACAAGATGCCTTCCAGCCGACGAGTTTGCCTGCGTGGATACCGCAGGGGCAGGGGAGGAGGCTGCCGATCTGCCAAGCCCTTCTTCCATGACTTTCTGGAGGCCGTCAATGATATCCTGGTTATCCTCCGTACCTTCATCCTGTGTGTTGATGATGATGTCCAGATAGCTCTCAAGTGCATCCAGGCCACGGAATAAAAGGTCAATCAGGTTTGGTGTCGCTTTCATCTTGCCGTTGCGGATCTCGGAAAATACGTTCTCCATGTCATGGGTCAGACGCTGCATCCTCTTGTAGCCCATCGTGCCCGCCATCCCCTTTAAGGAATGCGCCGCGCGGAAAATCTCATTGATCGTATCCTCGTTTTCCGGCTCCTTCTCAAGGATCAGGATCTGCTCATTCAACTCCTGTAAATGCCCTCTTGTCTCATCGATAAAAATCCCTAAATATTGGCTTACATCCATAATCAATGTACCCCCACATTCTTCGTGATCGCATCCGCCACCCCATCCAGAGGAACGACCTCATCCACAAGCCCCGCCTCGGCCACTACCCTTGGCATGCCGTATACGGTGCAGGTCGCTTCGTTCTGCGCGATGACATAGATGTTCTTTTTGTTGTTCAGCTGCTTGATTCCTAAAGTACCGTCCCCTCCCATGCCGGTCAGGACAACACATGTGATATCATCAAAATCGGAATCCACGAGGGATTCATACATGATATCCGCACACGGGCGGAGCCCGCCCCTCGCAGGTTCATCCGGATTCTCCGTGATGACATAATCCCCTCCGCGCCTGATTACACGCATCTGGCTGCCGCCTTGGGCGATGTAGACCGTTCCCTTTTTTAAGACATCACCTTCCGCCGCCTCCTTCACGTTGACCTGGCTCATCTCGTTTAAACGCTCCGCCAGCGATTTTGTAAAACCGACCGGCATGTGCTGCACAAGGACCATCGGCGCGTCAAGCCCCGCCGGGAGCTTCGGGATCACGGACTGCAATGCCTTTGGCCCGCCGGTCGAGCAGGCGAGTGCCACCAGCTTTTTCGCGCTCGTCCCGACACTCTTGTGCTGCGCGCGTTTTACCGGGGCAGAAGTGATGTCATAGAGTGCCCTCGACGTAGAAATCTTTGCCGGTGGCGTGCCCTTTGCCGCCGGCTTTTGTGTTTCCTTCGCCGGGATTCCGATGTCCACGCCGGTCGCCGCGCCGAGCGTCATAAGGAGCATCTGGCGGAATTTGTCGTTGCGTGCTTCCATATAGCTGTCCGGCTTTGTCACAAAGTCAAACGCGCCAAGCTCAAGGCAGCGCACGGTCTCCGCCGCCCCTTCTTTCGCGAGCGTGCTCACAACGATGATCTTCTGCCGGATTTTCATCTTATCAAGCTGTTCCAAGAACTGGATACCATTCATCTTCGGCATGTTGATATCAAGTAGGATCGCCTCATATTTTTTCGGGTCACGGGTCACAAGGTCAAATGCCTCAAGACCGTTCATCGCAAGATCGGATACCTGGAATCTCCCATCACTGTTTATTATATCAGATATAAGCCTTCTCATAAGTGCAGAGTCATCAACAACCAAAATATTTTTTTTGTTATCCATTTTCCCCTTTTCCTTTCTGATTTCGGCACATTTTACCGCATATCGCTTTCTTTTTTGCGCCGTCTTCTTTCTTCTTCAAAAACATATTTCACGATTGCCTCGCGGTCCGGTTCCGTGATATCCAAAAATTCCACCCGGTTTTCGTAGATTTTTTCCCGGTTCGGGAGCAGTGTGCTCATGATCACCCGCACACGGATGCGGAATTTTTCCAGTTTCCCGGCAATGGTTAGGAAAAATTCAACCACAAGTTCATCGCCCGGCGTGTAAAAGTTCCCGGCATTGAAACGGATGCCACCGCCACTGATGTCAATGATGGTCCCCGGGTTCATTTCCCCTTCCCCCTGCGCCCTCCGGTATTTCAAGTCCACAATGCAATTAAGGCGGAAAAACTGCCTGCGCTGGAACTTTTCAAGCTCCGAGGCGCATTCCATCTCCAGCAAAAACAGCGCCCCCGACCGGTAGCGCGCGCTCACCTGCGCGATGCAGTAATAGAGACCGGCCTGGGTATAAAAGAACATATTGTAGCGGTCGCCCACATCAAAAAGCACCATCTTCCCGCCTTCCATCGGCATCGCAATCACAAGCCTGCCCTCATCCTTCTCGTCAAGGAGTTGGCTTACATATGTTTTTGCCCCTGCGATTTCCTTGAGTTTTCCGGTATATCTGGTCAATTCAATTTTCTGCCCGACTGACAGTCCCTTTGTTGTCATTTCCTTCTATCCTTTTCTTTTTTTCTTATTCGTTGCCCTGATCAGGTTTGAAAATAACTGCGCGACCCCCTTCTTTTCATCCACCACTTGGATGCGGGACCCACTCAGCTTTTTGGCAAACATACGCATTGCCTTCCCGGCTTCCGAATTCGGTGCGGAAAGGATGATGGGTTTCTGGCGTATGATTGATTTCGATACTTGGTCATCCTGTGGGATATCACCAAGGTACTCCAGGTTAAATTTCAAAAACTTTGCCACGACGACACGCATCTTTTCAAACAGCTCTTTCCCCGCACTCCCGTTTGTCACGCGGTTGGCGATTACCTTGATGCTCATGTCCTCCGCGGAAAAATCCGCTTTGCGGTTCAGGGTTTTTAAGAGCGCATAAGCATCTGTGATGGAAGTCGGCTCCGGTGTTACCACAAGCAGGACTTCCGTGCTGGCCGTGATAAACTCCAACACTGCGTCCGCGATACCTGCCCCGGTATCAATAATGATGACATCCGCTAATTCGTCCAACTCCGCAAGATGCATGGTCAGGTTCACAATTTGTTCTCTTGTCAGGCTCGTCAGTTCCTGGATACCGGAACCCCCGGAAATAAAACCGATGCCTTCCGGTCCTTTTGTAATTACGTCCTGCAATGTCTTTTCCCTAAACATCATGTCCGCAAGATTATATTGCGGCCGTATCCCGAGCATTACCTCAACGTTTGCAAGGCCAAAATCCACATCCATGACAACGACCCGCTTGCCTTCCATGGCAAGGCCGATTGCCAGGTTCACGGAAATGCTGGATTTGCCGACACCACCCTTCCCGCTCGTTACGGTAATGACCCTCGCAGTATTTTTTTTCTGGCTGCCGCTTTGCTGTTTTACCAGTTTCCGCAGCTGTTCCGCCTGATCTATCATTCGCTGCCTCCTAACAATTTTTTTGCAATGCTCTGAGGATCAATCACACTGATATCATCCGGAACATTTTGGCCAAAGGTTGCGTAGGATAACGGTGCTCCCGTCTTCATGTGGATGTTCAATATATTTCCAATGCAGGCTGTCTCGTCAAGTTTTGTAAAAATCAGTGCATAGTCCGTAATCTGTAAATAACTGTCCGTGATCCGGATCAGGTCATGGTATTTTGTCGTGGCACTCAAGACCAGGTATACTTCACGTTCTTCTTCCGGCACGGATTTCAATAACCGCTCCAGGTCATCCCTCTGTTCCCTGTTTTTATGGGAACGGCCCGCCGTATCCACCAGCACAAAATCATAATCCGTAAGCTGTTCCCTAACTTCTTTTACCTCGTCAGCGGAATATACGACATGAAGTGGGATATCAAGGATGTTCGCATAAGTCGTAAGCTGCTCCACCGCCGCAATACGGTATGTATCCGCCGTCATCAGGGCAATCTTTTTCTTTTTGGTGATCTTTAGCATCGAGGCAACCTTTGCAATTGTGGTGGTCTTGCCAACCCCGGTCGGCCCGATGAAAAAGATATATTTGGGCTTTTCATCCGTCGCGTCGATTGTGCGGATCTGACCAAGCTTTAACACAATCTTCTGGTACATGGTCATCAGGATGTTGTTCACACCCGCGTTCTTTTTTAAGTTGTGTTCAATCTCGCCAATCACTTGGTTTACATACTGTTCATCCACTTCGTTGGCAATCATCTGGTTGTAGATTAACTGCATACAGGCGATGTTCGAGTCTTTTTCTTCTTCCTTCCCGTCCTTCTTTGCCCCTGTCTCAGGCTCCCCTTTTGCTAATTGTTTCGTCATCTGGCTTTCTAACATATCCTGCAGTTTGTCAAGTTTTTGTTCAATTACGGTAGGTGGCGCACTTTCCGGTGCCGGCGGCACCATGTCCTCATATATGATGTTCGGGTTACGTTTTTTTGGTTCCTCCTTCTTTTGCTGATACACAATATTTTCATCCACTGCCGCCGTAATCTCCACGCTTGGTTTGCGGAAAAGCTTGTAGACACCCTTTGGAATGTTCTTTTTAATGTTCATGACAATCGCATCCATGCCGAGTTCTTCTTTTGCAAGCATAATGGCTTCCGTTTCCGTACTTGCAGTGAATTTTTTTATTATCATTTTATGCTGTCACCATCCCCACTGATTGTAATTCCACATTCGATTCAATTTCATTGTATGATACAACGATCAGGTCCTGGAAATAATCCTTTGAGAGCCGCTTAAAATACATGCGCACAATCGGCGACGTAATGATGACCGGATTCTTTCCGAGATTTTCCAATTTCCCGACCTCCTCCTCGACGGATTTCATGATTTTCTGTGTCCGGTCCGGGTCGAGGGCTAAAAATGCCCCCTGCTCCGTCTGCTTGACACTGCCCATGATTTCCTGCTCTATCTTCGGGTCGAGCGTGACGACGCTTGTCATCTCGCCGGTCGGGAAATACTTGTTTGATATCGCGCGCTTTAAGCTCTGGCGCACATATTCCGTGAGTACGTCCGTATCGCGCGTGGTTGGCGCATAATCCGCAAGTGTCTCAAAAATTGTGACAAGGTCGAGGATGGAAATCCCCTCACGCAGCAGATTCTGAAGCACTTTCTGGATTTCGCCGACACCGAGGAGTTTTGGCACAAGCTCGCCAATCAGTGTCTGGTTTGCCTCCTGCATGTTGTTGATCAAATTCTGTACATCCTGGCGCGTCAAAAGCTCATCCAGATGGCTGCTGATGACCTGCGTCAGATGGGTTGCAATGATGGATGGCGGGTCAACAACCGTATAGCCGTAGGACTCCGCCCGCTCCCTCTGGCTCTCCGTGATCCAGATGGCAGGGAGGTGGTAGGATGGTTCGAAGGTTGGGATACCCGTGATCTCCTCCTCAACATAGCCCGGGTTCATCGCCATATAATGGTCAAAGAGAATCTCGCCGTCGCTGACCGGAATCCCCTTGATCTTGATTACATACTGGTTCGGGTTGAGCTGGATGTTGTCACGCAGACGGATGGTTGGCACAACGCAGCCGTATTCCAGCGCAATCTGCCTTCTTATCATCACGACGCGGTCAAGCAGGTCACCGCCCTGGTTGACATCGGCAAGCGGGATGATGCCATACCCAAATTCCAGCTCGATAAAGTCCACATGCAAAAGTGATGTGACATTTTCCGGCCTGCGTATCTCCTCCGCGCTTGTTTCTTCGACGTTTGCCTCCGCCTCGATCTCCTGCACCTGTGTCCTCTTCTTGATTGCTACCGCCGTTGCCAGAAAGGCAATGCCATACGGACAGAAAATCATGAGCGGCAGTGGCGTGAAAAGCCCTAAAAAGACCATGCTTCCACCAACCATATAAAGCACTTTCGGAATGGAGAAAAGCTGTTTTACAAGCAAATCGCCAATGTCGGCTTCCTTGGATACCTTTGTGACAAGGATACCGGTTGCAAGCGAGATCATAAGCGACGGGATCTGGCTGACCAGACCGTCACCAATCGTTAACATCGCATATTTTTCCAGCGCCTGGGTGGCATTTAACCCGCCGCGCATCATCCCCATGACAATACCACCCACAAGGTTGATGACCGTGATGATCAGGCCTGCGGTCGCATCCCCCTTTACATATTTCGTGGCACCATCCATGGAGCCGAAGAATGCGGATTCCTCCTGTATCTTCTCCCGCCTTGCTTTTGCTTCCTGGTCCGTGATCGCACCGGTGTTTAGGTCCGCATCGATTGCCATCTGCTTGCCGGGCATCGCATCGAGCGTGAACCTTGCCGTCACCTCGGATACACGTTCCGAACCTTTGTTGATTACAATGAACTGGACAATGACAAGGATTACAAACACGATCATGCCGACGATTGGGTCTCCCCTCCCGACAAAATTGCCAAACTGTGTGACAACCGCGCCCGGATCCCCGGTCGTGAGGATGAGCTTTGTGGAAGATACATTCAGCGAAATGCGGAATGTTGTCGTAAATAACAGGATTGTAGGGAAAGTGGACATATTCAGCACTTCTTGGGAAAACAGTGCGTTGAACAGGATAATCATGGCAACCGAAATATTCAATGCCAGTAGAACGTCAAGCAGCCCTGCATTCATTGGTATGATCAGGAATACAATGGCTGACAGTATGTAGATACCAATGGCAAAATCCGCTTTTCTCATCTTTGTCCCTCCTTCCTTATTTTTAGTTCCGCAAGTGCCCTCCCAGTACCTATAAACGGGAGAAAAAGAATTCTGTCCGCTTCCCGCTCCCAGAATTCTTTTTCTGGCACTGTACGGGCACTTGCTGTTTTTAGTTCCGCAAGTGCCCTCCCAGTACCATCAATCTTGGAAAGGAATTTCTGTCCGCTCCCGCTACCAGAATTCTTTTTCTGGCACTGTACGGGCACTTGCTGTTTTTAGTTCCGCATATTTTTTAGCTAAACTGCCTTGTTTTTTAGGTTATATACATAGGAAAGTACCTCCGCAGCCATATGGTAGAGCTCCGGCGGAATCTCCTGCTCCAAATCAACGTTATAGTAAAGCATCCTTGCAAGCGGCTTGTTCTCGACAATCGGGATGTCATATTCCTTTGCCGCTTCCTTGATCTTTGCCGCCACATAGTCCGCGCCTTTCGCAATTAGCACGGGGGCGGAATTGACTTCCCTGTCATATTTTAACGCACAGGCAAAATGTGTCGGGTTTGTGATGACAACATCGGCCTCCGGCAGCTGCTGCATCATCCTGCGCTGTGATGCTTCCCGCATTTTCTGTCGGATCCTTCCCTTGATCTGCGGGTCGCCCTCGGTCTGTTTGTACTCTTCTTTTACTTCTTGTTTTGTCATGCGCATCTCTTTTTTAAATTTCCGCCTCTGGTAAAAAAGATCCGCAAAGCCGATGATCAGGAAAAACGCGCTGACCTTGATCCCAAGGTCAATGATCTCCTCCCCGATGTATACGGCGGCGGCAGAAATATTGCCAATCTGGTACAGGATCTGTAAATGATCCACCTTATCCTTCATTGTTGTATATACGATTACGCCAATCACCAAAATTTTCGCAATCGCCTTGACTAATTCCATAATCTTATCCATGGAAAAAATCTTCTTAAAACCCTTGATCGGATTCAATTTGCTTAACTTCGGCATCAGGGGTTTCCCTGTCACCTTCCATTTTACCTGGACAACATTTGTCACAAACGCAATCAAAAATGCAACCGCAAGGAATGGCAGGATTGCAAGCAGCATCGTTATGATGCCATCATTGAGCAGCCTGCCATAGGTGTTCTGGTTAAACTCATCCGTTCCCACCGTACTGATTATGCCATAAGTATCGGAAAATGAGAGCAGCAACCGGTTTCCAAGCATCCCACAAAAAATCTTGAGGGAGAGGAAAAGCCCCATCAGGCTGAACGCGGTCGTAAGCTCCTGGCTTTTTGATACCTGGCCCTCTTTTCTGGCATCCTCCAGTTTTTTGGTTGTCGGCTCCTCCGTCTTCTCACCGCCAGGACCTTCCTCCGCAAAGAACTGCAGGCGGAGCAGACGGTATTTTGCAGAACAGTATTCCGCCCCTTCCTCTGACATGCACCCCATCCTTCCCTAATGCAGATGCGCCGATGCCTGTTTCAGCATGGAGAGCATCTGGTCAAATATGAAATCGGATATCGAATCCAGCTGCAGGGTGACCACCACGAGGACCGCAAGGCCAACCAGCACTTTTAACTGGATACCGATCACAAACATATTCATCTGCGGTGCAACCTTTGCAAGGATCGCGAGCACTGCATTCACAATCATGGTTGCCGCAAACACCGGCAACGCAATCCGAAAACCAATCACGCAGAAATCCGTGACAAACCGAACCATCAGTTTATAGATTTCCGTATTCAGGACCACCCCCGTAAGCGGGATCAGTTCAAAGGAATCCACAATTGCTTCGATAATGTAATAATGCAGTCTTGATACGAGCATGATCAGCAAAACTGCATAATTGTAAATATTGGATGTCAACGATACGGTGCTCCTTGTCGCCGGATCGTACTCCGTCGCCATCGAAAAACCAATCTGCATATCCATGATCTGCCCTGCAAATGACAGGATGAAAGTACAGATATTGGCAAACAGCCCCAGCACCACCCCGGCAATCACATTCAGCGCCACAAGGCTTAAGTAACCAACGGAACCGCTGTAGGAGAGTGGCTCGTAGGGGGATATTGTAAAAACAAGGTAGGCAAGCACCGCTGAAAGCCCGATCTTGACCCGCTGCGGCACCGTGTTCATCGAAAAAAACGGTGCCGAATAAATAAACGCCGAGATTCTGGCTAGGATCACAAGATAAAATTCAAACTGCCCTAACGTAAATTCCATACCAGCCTCCAAGCCGCCGCCATCTGTCCCCGGAATAAGCCCAAAAAGGGGTTATCCTTTTAAGAAATAAGGCAGATTTTCCATCAGGTACGTAAAAAACTCCACGACCGAATTCATGATCCACCTTCCAAACAACATGATCGTGACAAAAATCCCTAAAAGTTTCGGCACAAATGTAAGAGTCTGCTCCTGTATTGACGTAACTGTCTGCAAAATACTGATGATCAAACCGATGACAAGGGAAACCAAAAGCATGGGTGCTGACACCTTCACAATCAGGTACAATGCCCGGTTCACAATCTCGATCACCTGTGTTTCTGACATACTTCCCCACTTCCTTTCCATCCGCCATCCTTACCGGAAGGTTGCAATCAGCTGGTCAATGATCAGGTTCCATCCGTCCGCCATGACAAAGAGCAATATTTTGAACGGCATGGAGATCGTCGTCGGCGGCAGCATCATCATACCCATGGACATCAGGGTGGACGACACCACCATATCAATGATGATAAACGGGATGTAAATCATAAAACCAATGATAAAAGCCATCCGAAGCTCACTGATGATAAATGCCGGTATCAGCACCGATGTCGGGCAGTCCTCCCTGGATTCTAAGGAAGAATACCCCGCGATTTTTAAAAACAGCTTCAGGTCTTTCTCGTCCGTCTGGTCAAACATAAAGGACCGGATTGGTTCAAGCCCCCGCTCAAACGCTTCCTCCTGTGAAATCTCCCCGGCCGAAAGCGGCTGTATCGCCTCCGTGTTGATCCGTGAAAATACCGGTGACATGATAAAAACAGTCAAGAACAGCGCCAACCCGATCAGGATTTGGTTTGGCGGCGTTGTCTGCATGCCGAGCGCCGTCCGCACAAAATGGAGTACGATCAGGATACGTGTAAATGATGTTACCATGATCAGGATGGATGGGGCAATCGAGATCACGGTCAGCAGGATCAGAATCTGGAGCAGTGATGTCAATGATCCACCATCTTCTGTACTAAAATAAAAAGAAAACTCCCCCCCGCCCTGGTCGGTCAGTCCATTATCCACATCTGCTGCAAATGTTGTTTCCGGGGCAGCAAAAAGAAAGGTCAACAGGCACACTCCAAAAACAACAAGCACTGCAATGATCCTTCCCCTATTTCTCTTTATACAGTCCTTAAATTTCATGTGTATCAACCTTTACTTTATGTCGTCATCATATTCGCCACCAGAAGAAGGATGGTCCACGGTGGGTCCCTCCTTCT
>CAYMGZ010000021.1:0-15841 GCA_964390095.1 uncultured Lachnospiraceae bacterium
GGCAGAAAAGATTGGTGTCTGCAAAAGAACAATTATTGATATTGAGACGAATATCGGCAACCCGAAATTTGAGGTGCTGTACAAATTAATCCGGGAGCTGGAGTTGCCGATTTACCAGATTTTCTATCCGGATATCCCAACATATTTTGAAGAGAAAGAGATGACCATGCAGGAAATCAATGACTGCTCCATGAATGAACTGCGGATGCTCCTGCCCCTGATCAAGAGCCTCAAGCAGATTTTGCGGACGGGGTATAAGGAAGAACCGAAAAAAGAGACAGAAGTGGAGTAACCGTTTTTTGTATGTCTTTTGGAAAGAAAATTCCAGAAAAGGGATTGACAGAGGTATTTTCTGTTGCTATAATCGTATGCAAATAAAACCTATCGCTTAGCTAGGATTATAAAGGGATAGGGAAAAACAGGGTTGTCCAGCTTATTTGCCGGCAAAGTGCCGCAGATGGTATGGCTGACCCGGAAAAGTGAGGGATGTGGGCATGGGCCAGATAAAAGAAAGTGCGGCGGAACTGATCGGGAACACACCGATTTTAAGGCTGAACGGATACGCGAGGGAAGCGGGGATTACGGGTGTGGATCTTTTGGCTAAGCTGGAATATTTAAACCCGGCGGGTTCCGTCAAGGACAGGGTTGCGCTTGCGATGATCCGGGATGCGGAGGAGAAAGGGCTTTTGAAGGAAGGGGCAACGATCATTGAGCCGACCAGCGGCAACACGGGGATCGGCATTGCCGCGGTTGCCGCCGCGAGGGGTTATAAGGCAATCCTGACGCTGCCGGATACGATGAGCATGGAGCGGAGAAACCTTCTTTCGGCTTATGGTGCAAAGTTGGTGCTGACCGAGGGTGCAAAGGGGATGAAGGGGGCGATCGAGCGCGCGGAGGAACTGAACGAGGAAATCCCGGGTTCCCTTATTCTTGGGCAGTTTGTAAACCCTGCGAACCCTGCGGTGCACAGGGCGACAACGGGACCGGAAATCTGGGAGCAGACGGACGGGAAGGTGGATATTTTTGTTGCGGGCGTGGGAAGCGGCGGAACGATCACAGGGGTCGGGGGATATTTAAAAAGCCAAAACCCGAAAATCCAAGTGGTGGCAGTGGAACCGGAAGGCAGCCCGGTGCTTTCGGGCGGCGTGGCAGGACCGCATGGAATCCAGGGGATTGGTGCGGGGTTTGTGCCGGAGGTGTTGGATACGGAAATTTATGATGAAGTCCTGACCGTCAAGAATGAGGAAGCTTATGCCGAGGGGAAGGCGTTTGCGGCCAGCGAGGGGATTCTGGTCGGGATTTCTTCCGGCGCGGCCCTAAAGGCGGCGGCAATCCTGGCAAAACGCCCGGAAAATGCAGGAAAGATGATTGTTGTGCTGCTGCCGGATTCCGGCGACCGCTATCTGTCCACGCCATTGTTTGGAAAAATTTTATAATTCTTTTTTGATTTCTCCTTTTCAAATCTCGTAAAGTGTGGTATGCTATAATATAGTATTTAAAACTACATGAAATAGTGAGTGGATACCACATGATGCATCCGGGTGAACCGGGATGTGGGACTGGAGGAAAT
The DNA here is from genome assembly GCA_964390095.1 of uncultured Lachnospiraceae bacterium. Lineage (GTDB taxonomy): Bacteria > Bacillota > Clostridia > Lachnospirales > Lachnospiraceae > RGIG4057. The sequence goes on from CAYMGZ010000021.1 coordinate 1,571, forward strand.
ATGTCGTATAAGATCATTGGTGACAGTTGTACCGATTTGACGGAGGATATGAAAAAAGATGGGCGCATCCAGACCGTGCCGCTGATGTTACAGCTGGGTACGGAGACGGTTGTGGATGATAGGAGTTTTGACCAGGCGGGTTTTTTGAAAAAGATGAAAGAATGCAGTGAGTGCCCAAAGTCGGCATGCCCTTCTCCGGAGGCGTATATGGAAGCGTTCGAGGGCGCGGAGGAGGTCTATGTGGTGACGCTCTCCTCGCATCTGAGCGGATCATACAATGCGGCAGAGCTTGCGAAGATGCTTTACCTTGAGAAGCACCCGAACAAGAAGATCGAGGTGATCGATTCCCAGTCGGCGGCGGCGGGGCAGACACTGATTGCCATGAAACTGATTGAGGAAAAAGAAGCAGGGACGAGTTTTGAGGAGACATCGGTACGGATCCGGAAATTCCGTGACCGGCTCAAGACGAAGTTTGTCTTGGAATCCCTTGACAACCTCCGGAAAAACGGCCGGCTGAGCAATATTGCGGCAGCGCTGTGCAGCGTGCTGAACATTAAGCCGGTCATGTGTGGGGTGGAAGGGCGGATTGAAAAGCTTGACCAGGCGCGCGGCATGACGAAGGCATTGATGAAGATGATCCGCTATATTGAGGAGGACATTACGGACGCGAAGAACCGCATTTTTGCGATCACACACTGCAATTGTAAGGAGCGCGCGGAATTTGTGCGTGATGAGGTGCTCAAACGGGTACCGTTCCGCGATGTGGTGATCGTGGAGGCGGCGGGTGTGAGCAGCATGTACGCGAACGACGGTGGGATCGTGGTGGCATATTAGGGTATGCGGATGGTAAAATAAAATTAATGATTTTCTTCTTGACAAACAGGTCGGTAAGTTATAGACTTATTACAGGGTCTATGAATTACCGACCTTTTTGTTTTCGAAAACAATATCAAAAATGCTATAGCAGGATGATGCAGGCCCGGTGGGTCCTGCGGGAAATGCAGGGCAGCCGGGTCTGCGGGAAAGGAGTATCAGGATGGCGGAAGAAAAGAAAGAATGGTACCGTATGACGGAGGCGGAACGCCGGTTTGCGGAGGTGATCTGGGAGAATGGGCCCGTTGGCTCGGGGGAATTGGTGAAGCTCTGCGGGGAGCGCTTTGGCTGGAAAAAGTCAACAACTTATACCTTCCTTAAGAAACTTTGCGGGCAGGGCTTGTTTGAAAACCAGGATTCGCGGGTGAGCGCTAAGATTGACCGGGAGGGCTACGACCAGTGCATGGGTGAGCAGTTTGTCCGGGAGACTTACGGCGGTTCCCTGCCGAAGATGATCGCGGCGTTCATGAGCCGTAAGAAGCTCTCAAGGCAGCAGGTGGATGAAATCCGGCAGATGATTGATGAGTACAAGGAGTGAGCGGGGGCTGCGGGGTTTGTTCCGTGTGAGCGGGAAGTGGCCATATGCCGTGATGGTGTACATAGTGAATGGAAAAATGGCAGGGATGGTCGTTTGCCTGCATGGGAGGGATTGGAATGCGTGGAGTGTTTTTGGCAATATTGAGGATGGGGCTTGTCTCAGGCTATGCGGTTCTGGTTGTTTTGCTTGTCCGGTGGCTGCTGCGCCGTTTCCCAAAGCGCTACAGCTACCTGCTATGGGGTGTCGTATTGCTGCGCTTAGTCTGCCCGGTGGGGATTGAAAGTTCCTTCAGCTTGGTTCCGGATGCCCTGTACGCGCAGGCAGATGTTGCGGAGGAAGAAAATACAGCCGGGGCCGGGGCTTGCCGGGCTGCCATGATGTCCATATGGCGCATCGGGAAGGATTTTGCAGGCGGGCAGGCCGCGGGAAAAATTTTGGCGGACGGGAACGGCGCAGGGGATGGTATGGTGGAAGGGAGCGGGAATCCCGGCATTGTAAGCGCAGGGAAAGGAACGGACGGATCAGGGGAGTTTGAAAGTGCGGCATTTGGGAACGATGTGGACAGGATTGGAAACCATCCGCAGACAGGGCAGGGTGGAAACGTAGGAGGAGCCGGGAATCCGCAGAATGGGCGGGTTGGAAGCGCCGGGGAAGCTGGGAATCCGCAGAATAGGCAGGGTGGGATCACCGGGGAAACTGGGAATCCACAGGCGGGGCAGGATGGAAGCGCGGGAGGAGAGGGGAATCCACAGGCATGGCAGGCCGGAAACGCCGGAGGAGAGGGGAATCCACAGGCAGGGCAGGCCGGAAGCACCAAAGTAGTCGGGAATCTACAGAATGGGCAGGGTGGCAGCACTGATAAAACGTGGGGTTTTGCGGAGGGCAGGTTTCCTTTGCCTGACAGGCTATTGCAGCTCTTTTGCGGTATTTGGGCTGTCGGGGTATTGGTGTTCTGGCTTGTGTGGGCATACACGGCGCGCTGTTTTAAAAAGCGCCTGCTCGGTGCGGTCCGCGTGAAAGAAGGGGTGTATGAAACCTCAGAGGTGGCAGCATCTTTTGTGGACGGCATTTTCCATCCGGTCATTTACCTTGCCACGGGTCTTTCCGGCGCGGCAAAGGAATATGTGCTCTGCCACGAGCGGGTGCATATCCGCAGGCATGACCCGCTCATCAAGGCACTTGCATTGTTTTTATTAAGTATTTACTGGTTCCATCCGCTGATCTGGCTGGCGTTTCAAAAAATGTGCGAGGACATGGAAATGTCCTGTGATGAGCGGGTTGTCGAACATATGGGGGCACAAATTAAAAAGGAATATTCAAACACACTGTTGCAAATGGCGCAGGGGGCGGATAAAACCAGCCTGTTTGCGGCATTTGGCGGGAATGAGGTGAAAAGTAGGGTGAAAAATATATTATCGTATCGCAAACCAAAAAAATGGCTCGCCATCCTTTTGTTGGTGGCTGTGGCGGCAGTTGGCATCGGCCTTGGGTTAAACCCGGGCGGTGCGGATACCCCGGCAGCAGGGAAAAATATAGAAGAAGAGCCAGAAGCAGACAGTGCGGATAATCCGGCGGCAGGGAAAGATGAAAAAGGCCAGTCAGGAACGGATGGCAAAGATACCCCGGCAGGCAAAGATGAAGAAGACCGGCACGGGGTGGATGGTGCGGATACCGCAGGGGAAGGGAACAGCCCGGATGGGAAAAATTCCCTGGAAACAGGGAATTTCGGAAGTTTTTTTGTGCCGGACAAAATAAAAGAAAAATCCGGGATAACGCCATATGAATACCCGGCGGAATTTGCCATGGGTGACAATTTAAAAACCGCAATCACCCAGTTGGCGTTAAGTTATGGGAATTTTGACCAGTCCTCCGTGGACCGTGAGGATTGGAAGGAGGTTTTCGTTTCCAGATTGATCCAGAATTCACGGGCATCCTTTGATTATCTGGATTTGCTTTCCGAGAAGACCGGTGGACGGGTGGACGCGGAGGAATTATACTATATCCATTATTCCCTTACGGGCATGGAACTGGATTTTTCCTCTTATGAAGGCGGGTCGGTCAACCGGTATGATGACGCGAGCGCATTCAATTATGGCCTGGTTTCCGGGTGGGAATATGAGGATACAGGGGATGGCGGGGTGCTTGCCATCGATTTTGAAATCGGGTATGACGGCAGCGATGCACTGCGGGCTTACAGGTTGACGGTAAACCTTGCCAAAAACCCGTATAGCTGCTTTGATGGTTACAGCATTATTTCCATAGTATCGGAACCGGAAGGAAACCGGACGGAATTGGAAGCATATGCTTCCGTCCTTACGGCATACCACACGGCATTGAAAGAGGAATGGGGGAAACAGGAACTTTCCGATGCAGGATTTAGCATTCTTGCAGCATATTGCTATGGCAAAGATACACTGGGAAAAATTGGGTATGCGTTTTTGGATTTGGACGGTGACGGAACGGAAGAACTTCTCATTGGGGCAATCGGGGGCGACGATTTTATCAGACAGCAGGTTTTTGAGCTGTATTGTTTAAAAGATGGCGTGCCGACACAGGTTTTTGCTGGGTGGGAGCGCAACCGCTATTATCTTTGCGGGGAAGATGGCGGCTATCGGATTGTAAACGAAGGTTCCCTGAGTGCGGCGGAGATGGCGTGGAACTGCAATGTGGTAAGGGAAGGGAAATTGGTTCCGTTCCTAAACCTTGTTTATGATGGCCAAAACGAGAGCATTGTTTATGATCGCTCGGCCTTCCCGGGGTATGCGGGGGATGCCTTCTACTTTCTCCATGCAAAACCACCCCTTCCGGAAGAAGGATATGCACCCGGGGAGAATGCGGTTTTGGACGGGCAGGGAATTGTGTTAAAAGAAGATGCAGAAAGCGTCATAAGAATTTACAGGGAATATCGCATCGTGCCGGAATATGTTCCATTCTCCGATTTTCCTGCCACAAAATCTGTGGAAGGGGAAGATAGGAGGACGATGAAGAAGGTCAGTGGGAAAAATCTGGAAAACCAACTGAAGCTTCTCTTAAACCAGAGGGAAACCTGGGAACAGGATGATGCGCTGACCGCGGAGGAGATCAAGTATACGGTGACGGATTTAAACGGCAATGGGCGGCTGGAGGTGATTGCTGCGTCCTGCCAGGGAACCGGCCATTATACTTACGCGGATGTTTATGAAGTGTCCGAGGAGGGGGATTCCCTCGTGCATTATGCGCACACCGTTCCGGAGGGGGATTCCCAGGCGGATATGATCTGGGGGAATGCGCCCGTCTATTACAGCAGGGAAGAGGGCGTGTACCGCTATGTGTTTGATGACCTGGTCCGGGATGGGGCGGCATATTATTATGAGGGCAAAAAGAGCCTGGAATTAAAGGAAAATAAGATTCTGGAAACCACGCTGGCTTACCGCATCACGGAATATGAAAACGGTGTTCCGGCCGTGACGTATGGCGGCGGGGATGGCTTGCGTGTGACAAATGCGCAGGAGTACGAGGGCGCGGCGGATCAAGCGTTTGCGGGCTGGGAGAAGGGAATGGCCTATTTCCTGTGGTTTACCGCGCCAGAGATGGAAGGACAGGGGGAAGACGGAGACCGTGGGAGTTCATGGTACGGGTGGCTGGAAAAATCTTACAAAAGCTTTTCGGTCGTGTCGGTAGCTTTTGACAGTGCGGCGGGTACGGGCGGGGTACAAACGGATGCTGCGCAGACAGGTGCGGCTTCGGGCAGTTTTGTGGAATCTGTGTCAACGGGTGCAGTTCCGGGCGGTCTTGTGGAATCCGTGTCATCGGGGGAATGGAAGATTGGCGGCAGGGCGCTGAAAGACCAGTTAAACCTGATTTTAAGCCAAAGGCAGATGTGGGACCTGGCGGATACCGGTTCGGACTATTTGGTGTACGCCGTTACCGACCTGGACCGGAACGGGCGGCTTGAGCTGCTTTCTGCCTACTATGACGAAGACAGGGGAAATACATATTTTTATATCTGCGAAGTATCGGGTACAGGGAACGCTTTGGTTTTCTGCACCCGGACGCTTTCGGGGGAGGACGGGTTTTGTCCGGGTATTACGAGTGCGTGCCCGCCGCTGTATTTTGACCCGGCAACCGGGGAGTGTTGTTTGATCTGTTCGGATACGATGGGCGATGCGGCGGGGCATGTCCAAGAACGCCGGTGGGCGTTAAGTTTAAAAAACAGCCATCTGACGGAGCAGGCTCTTGTATCGCGTGAGGTAGAATATAACGGTTTTACAAAGACCATCACCTACCATGCCGGGGAATTGGCAGGGGTGGCGGCCGTAGGCAGGGCGGAATATGAAGCGGCGGCGGATATGGCGTTTGCGGACAGGATGGAGGGAAAGATTTTCATTGACTGGTTTTGTGTGGGCGAAATTTTAAGCGAAAAGGACTGGTATCAAAAATTAGAAGAATCGTACCTTGGATTTTCTTTTTCCCTGCCAAAGCAGAAATCGGCCTCCGAAAGAAAAGCGGGGGATTTACAGGCAGAGGAAGCATTTCTTGGGCAGTGGAAGCAAAAAACGATAGGGAATGGTTTTGAGGACGAAGCGGAAGCGGTTGCGTGGTACGGGCGCTTTGTGGAAAATGGCCTTGTGGTGACAGACGGTGACAGCCTGGAAGATGTCTGTATCGGGGATTTTGACAAAGATGGGAACAAGGACTGCTTTTTTGTGATGGCTCAAAGCGTGGATCTGACAGACCGCCCCCTGAATATGACGGATAGCATATTTTATGGCTGTATGAACGGGGAGGATTTTTATAAGGAGAGGGTTTCGGAAGAATTGCTGATCGGGCTGTCCATCGTGGCGGGGGATTTCAACCATGATGGGTTTACGGAGATTATTTTAAGCGGGGATACCGGAAGCTGCGGTGGGGGTGGAAGCCGTGTCCAGCGGATGACTCAGTATCGCGGGGGAGAGTTTTTGGAGTTTTTGCTTCCGGAGGATTTTAATGCCCTGTTGAATTACGAAAGTGGCATCAAAGTTTCCGTGTATGAGACGGGGGAAAGGAAAAAATGCCGTGCGGTATTGGGGCAGGATGGAAGGGAAGTGCGCTTTACCATCACAGGCAGCAGGGAGTATGCCCCTTTCCTGGACGAGGAGATGCCCGGCTGGCGGGATGGGAAGGAACCGTTTGGCGGGTCAGGCGTGGGCTATGCGGGTTTTGAGGTTGTCCGGCAGGACGGGAAAGATTACCTGCTTGCACGGGAATATCTTTTACCGCGCGCAGGGTACGGGCAGATTGGGTTTGCATGTCTTTTGTTTGACTGGGATGAAAACGGGATGGTATCGGTAAAGGATTTTTATGTTGAGCCTTTTTAGGGGGGAAGGCTGTGCTTACGCGGATGTTTTTTATATGTAAACCAATAGGAAAAAAATCCGACCGTTTATCCTTTGACTTGCGCGTGTGTGGTCTGGTATGATATCCGTATAGGTACCTTATGGGGCAATGATCCGGCTTCCAAGGTGCATGGATTACAGCCGCGGGAACAACGATGGCAGTATGCCCGCATCTGGCTTTTGAGGTGCATGGATATCACAGCCACAGGAACAAAGATGTGCAGTATGCCCGAAATTTGATTCCGGGGCACACAGGTCACAGAGTAGAAGCAAGTGAGAGGTGGAAAAATATGGAAAATCAGATGGAAAATGGCGTGGAAAACCGCATGGTGGCAATGGGCGGCAAAATTTATTCCCTGCGCGTGGCGAAAGGAATGACACAGGAACAGCTTGCGGGTGTGCTCTGCATCAGCCCGGCGGCCATATCCAAGTGGGAGCGCAACTTGGCGAACCCAAATATCGAAATGCTCTGGGCGTTGGCGGATTTCTTTGATTGCAGCATTGACGAGCTGGTGGGGCGCAAAACGAAAGAGCTTGATCGTGCCGGGGAGTATGACAAAAACCGCCTGTGCATGGTGGAAACCGCGGAGGAACTGCTCACGCTCTCCGAGATCAGCAGGCAGCAGGGCCTGCTTGCGCTGGAAGGGGAGATGAAGCAGTATCAAGGGGAGTGTGCCTTCTTAAAATTTGCCGTGAAATATTTTATACATTCGATGATGGAACAGATTGCGCCGGGGCAGATCGTGGGGATGTTAAATAATTACGCTAAAACACTGCTTCCATCAAAGCAGGCGGAAGGAAGGATGGTCGCCGAGGTGCTTGGCATGATTGTCTCCGGGGAGCGGCGGGAGCTGGTTTTGGAGGCTTGTGCTTCCCATATCGGGGTGGGATACCGCGAAAAGATCGGTTCAGACCATGTAGCATTAAAGCGGGAGGAACTGCTTGAAAAATACCAGAAAAAGGCGGTGGCCGGGGAGCGGACGGGGCTGCTTGAGAAGTTGTCAGAAGTGGGGGATTTTGAAATCCAGGTATTGCTGCGCAACCTTGACAATGCCACCTTGACGGCGGCACTGTGCGGTGCGTCCGGCGCGGTGGTCACGAAATTCCTTAAGAACCTTTCCGACCGGGTGCTCGTGTTTCTCTGTGAGGATATGGAGAATTTTAAGGGCGGGGAGGAGGAGATGGCCGCGGCGCAGCAGAGGGTGCTGGAACTTTTTTGCAACATACAAGGCGGGGATGCAGGGGAAGGGTGAGGCACCGGTTTTTGGAACGGGAAAGGAACAAGAGGGTGGAACCCGTGTGTGCCACCCTCTTGTTCCTTTCCCGCCTCACCACCTCACCACCGCACCTGCCACCGCGCGCGCAGGCATTCCGGGGAATCCGGGTTTTTCGGTACTATTTTTTTTTATGTTTCTCCTTCGCACAAAGTTCTTTCAAATATTTTTCAAACAGCGCCTCGTCGCCCGGCAGCGTTACCCAATCATCCGTCCATGCGGAGAGGTAGGCGGCATTTGAGATGGTGAGGGAGCGGATGCCCTCCTCGCCCTTCGCAACCAGTTCTCCGCCGTTTAAAACCGCGTCCGCGAAACGGTTCAGGACGGCGGCGTGCCCGTTTGGTGCCGGGGCGGAGTATTCCTCGTAGGAGGTCGGTGCTTCGTAAAACCCTTCCTTGCTTGTAAAACAGAACTCGCGTTCCGGCCTATCAAGCTTCCACCATTTCAGTTTGCCGTCCTCCAAAACCAGTTTCCCAAGGTCGCCGGAGATTTCGAGGCGGTTCGTGCCGGGTGCCTCGCCCGTGGTGGAAATAAAGACTGCCGTCGCGCCGTTTGCGTATTCGCCGTAGATCGTGACATCGTCCTCCACGTCAATATGGTGGTATTTTCCGAAGCTTAAGAACGCGCGGATTTTTTGCGGCATCCCGAAAATCCACTGCCACAGGTCAAGGTTATGCGGTGCCTGGTTTAGGAGCACGCCGCCCCCCTCGCCGCCCCATGTCGCGCGCCAGTCACCCGAATCATAGTAGGACTGGGTGCGGTACCAGTTCGTTATGATCCAGACGAAGCGTTTTGGCGCGCCGAGCAGGCCGCCCTGTACGATTTCCCGCGCCCGGATAAAAAGCGGGTTGGTGCGCTGGTTGAACATGGCCGCAAAGACCACGCCGGATTTTTTTGCTGCTTCGTTCATCTCGCGTACCTGCCGTACATAAACACCCGCAGGTTTCTCAATGATGACATGGATGCCGCGCAAAAAGCAGGCAAGTGCATAAGTCGGGTGGTCGTAGTGCGGGACCGTGACAAGGGCGGCATCAATAAGCCCGCTGTCAAGCATTGCTTCCGCGTTTTCAAAACAAGCCGCCGAAGGGAGTTTTTTGCTTGCCCGTTCCAGTTTTTGTTGGTTTATGTCGGCAAATGCCGTCACGGTGATGTCCGGGCACTGCCCGTCCAAAATATTTTGCAGGTGCCCGCTTCCCATATTTCCCATTCCGATAATCCCAAGCCGTAATTTTTCCATAAAATTGGTACCCTTCTTTCCAATCCCTAAGATCAATACATTTATAAATTAAGCCCCGCATCTTTGACACATTCCTTCAGTGCTTCGACCGCTGCGTCAAATGCGGCGCGCCCGGACGGGTAGGTATATTTCCCAACCCGGCTGGTTTGCTCCCCCTCCAGTTTTTCCAGTCCCGAAAATACGGACAGGTGCGGTTCGATGGTCAATATTTCACCATGGTAATTTGCCAGAAGGAACGGGATGTTACCGATGCCCTTCCCCGCCGGAACGACAGAACCGTCGCAAAGAGCGTCCTTGATATGCATATATTCCACATAGGGGGAGAGCAGTTCCCACGCGGCTTTGGTATCCTGCCCGCACTGGATGAAGTTGGCGGGGTCAAAAACCGCTTTGACCGCAGGGAATTCCCCGTGGATTTCGGCACAGCGCGGTGCGGTATCGCCGTAAATCCCTTTTTCGTTTTCGTGGCAGAGCAGGATGCCGCTGCCTTTTGCCGCATCCAGGAACGCGGCGAGGCGTGCCATGACCGCATCACGGCAGCTGTCTGCCTCCCCGGCAGGAACATAGAAACTGAACATGCGGATATGACGGGTACCAAGGATGTCTGCAAGCTCCAAGCCACGCTTAAACTGGTCAAGATGCGGCGCGAAATCTTCCGTAATCCCGATTTTGCCATAAGGGGAGCCAAGCGACCAGACCGAAAGCCCCTCCGCATCAAGCTTTTTGCGGATTTCCCGTGCTTGTTCCTTTGGAAGGCTGGCAATGTTGTAGCCGTCCACGCCACGGATTTCAAGATATGGGATATGGTTTTCCTTCATTGCGGCAATCTGTGCGGATAATTGGTTGCCTGCCTCGTCCGCAAAGGCGGAAAGTTGAAATGCCATGATGGTTTCTCCTTTTTGGAAATAGAATTGTTTGTTTCTGGTTTTAGTATAAGGCGAATGGATTTGCATTACAATTGCTGATTTGATAAACCTATATTGCAAATTCGGTTACTGTGTGCTATGGTTAGATAAAATGCATGGTTCTCCAAAACATCCGCCATGGGATATGCAGGAACAAAATGTGCAAACGCCAATGCATTTTTTGCAGTCGGCCAAGAAAAAACAGAAAAAAATGGGAGATAAAATGAATTATCAAAACGAACATGAATTTGGTGAATTTTTTGTGCGGCACGCGGTCGATGAAAAACCGGATGACAAGTATTTCTTTATGCATGTCCACGAGCGCTGTGAGATTTTTTATTTTGTGGCGGGCAGGGCGGAATATCTGGTCGAGGGCGCGCGCTATGCATTGGAGCCGGGGAGCCTGATGATCATGAGCCCGCTGGAATCGCACCGGACAAAGATTTTGGATGGCAGCCGATATGAGCGTTTCGTGCTGAATTTTTCCGTTTCGGCGGTGGATGCCATTGACCAGGGGCATCTTTTGCTCAAACCGTTTTTTGGCCGCCCTGCGGGCAGGGGAAACCTGTATCTGCCGTCGGAGCTTCCCCTTGCGCAGCCCGCAGGGATTTTCCGTTCCATATTTGAGGAAAATCTGGATGGCCCGGAACGGAAAATCCGGGTTTCGGCATATCTGTATTTTTTGTTGGAATGTCTTTTGGAAGCCTATACGCGTCGGGGGGCGGCCAAATACCGCCCCCCGGAAAGCCTTGCGGAGCAGATGGTCGCATATGTGAATGCACATTTATACCATGAATTATCCGTGCCTGCCCTTGCGAAACAGTTTTTGCTCAGTGTCTCGCAGTTTGGGAAGATTTTCAAGCAGGCAACCGGGGCTTCACCGTGGGAATATATTATGGTCAAGCGCCTTGGCGCGGCGCGGGAGAAAATGCGTGCCGGGGCTAAGGCGCAGGATGTGGCGAAAAACTGCGGTTTTGGGGATTATTCGGCGTTTTACCGCGCATATGTGAAATATTTCGGCCATTCGCCCCAAAACGACATTTTATAGCGGGGTTCCACAGGTGTTATATTTCATCATCATTCAACCCAACCACCGCATCGATTGGCAGCGAGACGACGATCCCCTGCGCGCTGCTGCGGATTCCGCAGGCATCGCTGATGGCCTGCATGATGGCAAGTTTGTTTTCCACGTTTGCAAGGATTAAAATAATCTCTTTTTCCTCCTGCACACTCAGGCCCCAGAACTCTTTGGCCTTCTCGTTGCCAACGCGCCGGCTGTGCAGGACGGAACCGCCCGAAGCCCCGGCGGCCCTTGCCGCGTTCATAACTTCCTCGCTGTAACCTTGGTTTACAATTGAGGCAATCATCACATGTTTGAATTCTGCCATTGCTATCTCTTCCTTTCCCTTTGCAGCGTTTTCGGTTTCCCCGCCAATCTGGCGCAACAGCCGCACGATATAATTGTTTGCGCCGGAGATCGGTATGGTGAACGCAATGCCGCTGTCCGGTGTTCCGATTTTTAGTGCTTTGCGCAGTTTGCGCAGCATCTCGCCGGCAAAATGCTTTGGCAGGACGCTGATCAAAAGATGTTTGTCAATGCTCCCGAGCCCCAAAATGTCCATCATCTCGCTGGATGCGGTCCCCATCGCGTTTAAGTTGTAGTGCATCGGGATGGCACCATCCGCAAAGAGCTTGGTGGCTTTTTTGGCAAGTTTTGGGTTTGTGATCAGGATTAAAATGCGAAATGAAAATTTTTGTTCTTTTGGTTCCATTCAATCGGCCTCTCTTCCCTCTTAGTCTGCCGCATCCGCAGCATCAAAATGGACCATCGATCTCGATGATTTCGTCGCTGTCCTCCGGCAGCAGGTATTCCGGTGTCCTGTTCTTCTGGCGCTTTGCGAGTTTGAACTGGTATTGCAGGCCCATGATCTGCACGGCGATCAGCGGCGTTAAGGCAACGAGCGCGACCACGCCGAATGCGTCCGTCATGATATTGCCGCCAAGCATTTCACATGCGCCGATGCACAGCGGCAGCAGGAAGGTGGAGGTCATCGGGCCGCTCGCCACGCCGCCGGAGTCAAACGCGATACCGACGAAAATCTTCGGGACAAATTTTGACATTGCAAGTGCCAGGACATAGCCAGGGATAACGATAAAGCCGATGGAAATCCCGGTCAGCACCCGCAGCATCGACAGCCCCACGGAGACGGCAACGCCGATGGAAAGGCAGTGGTTCATCGCCTTTGCGGATACCATGCCATTGGTGACGGACTGTACCTGACGGTTTAGGATCTGGATGGCAGGCTCCGCCTTTACGATATAGTAACCGATCAGCATGCCGATCGGAACGAGCAGCCATTTTTGGCTTGTGCCCGCGAGGTCGTGGCCAATCAGGCTGCCAACCGGGGCAAACCCGACATTTACGCCACAAAGGAACAAGACTAAACCGACATAAGTATATCCGAACCCCACGGCAATACGCAGTTTCTGGTGGTGCTGGTAGCGGCGGCTGACAAGTTGGAATACGAAAAACATCGCGGCGATCGGAACGATGGAGATCAGCACTTCCTTTGCATAGCGCGGAAGCTGCACCGCGAAAGCACGCATCACATCCTGCATGGTGGCAACATCGGGGACCGCCGTTTTAGAGTAGGCGGCATCCTGCGGGTCAAAAAAGCATCCGAGCAGCAAAACGGAGAGGATCGGGCCGATGCTTGAGAGTGCGACCAGACCGAAACTGTCATTTGCCGCGTCCTTATCCGCGCGCACGGAGGACAGGCCGACACCCATTGCCATGATGAACGGCACGGTGATGGGACCTGTGGTCACGCCGCCGGAGTCAAAGGCGACTGCAAGGAAATCCTTCGGCACAAAAAAGGACAGGATGATCAGGATCAGGTACAAGCCCATCAAAAGATAGGCGAGGTTGATCTTTAAAATAATACGCAGTACGGCGAGCGCCAAAAAAACCCCCACGCCGAGCGCGACCGTAAAGATCAGGGTGGCGTTTGGGACGGCGGGCACCTGGTCGGAGAGCACCTGTAAGTCGGGCTCCGCCATTGTGATCAGCACGCCCATCAACAGGCTGATCAGTGCGACGAAGACCAGGCGCTTTGATTTGGAAATCTGTACGCCGATGCCTTCACCGAGGGGGCTCATCGCCATTTCCGCGCCGAGCTGGAACATCCCCATCCCGACGATCAAAAGAACCGCACCGACAAAGAACATCACGATGGCCCCGGTGCCAAGCGGTACCAGGAAGATGCTTAAAAGCAGGACGATCCCGGTGATCGGAAGCACTGCCGAGAGTGATTCGAGGATTTTTTCTTTTAGTTTTGGATTCATAGGCAAAACCTCCTAAGCTTTCGGGGTACCCTCCTGTTCTGGCCTTAGGTGCAATGGGAATTCCCACAAAGGGGATCCCAAAACAGTGCACAAAACATCGGGCAAAAGGTGCAGGGCCATGTTAATATCATACAGGAAAGGGCGGGGGGAATACAAGAAAAATTTTAGAAAAAATGCAAAAAATTTAAAAAAATAAATGGAAAATATTGTGGAAGTTTCCGGTTGACAGATGTCTGAAATCGGACTATAATCAGAATGTCTGATTTCGGACATTTTGGCATACGGAGAAAATCTTGCAGTATGGAGAGGGGAGGAAAGAATGGGCAGTTATTTTAGTAAGGAGATGGAGCGGCTGAATTATTTGATGAGTGAGATTGATGAAACTTACCATGACGCATCGGTCCGGCTCGGGGTTTCGGACGGTGCGATGAACATTTTGTATACGCTTTGTGTGGCGGGCGACCGCTGTCCGCTCTGTGATGTGGCAAGGCTGTCGGGGAGCAGCCGCAAGACCATCCATTCCGCCGTCAAAAAACTGGTGGAGGAAGGGCTCGTCTTTCTTGAGGCGAAAAACGGAAGGGAGAAGCTTGTTTGCCTGACCGAAGCCGGGCGGGCGCGGATACGGGTGACCGCGCAGAGGGTGATCGAGATTGAAAATGCGATTTTTGACGGCTGGGAGCGGGAGGAACGCGAACAATACCTGCACCTTTTGTCAAAATATTTGCATGATTTGAAGGAAAGGGTG
>CAYMGZ010000022.1:0-15541 GCA_964390095.1 uncultured Lachnospiraceae bacterium
GGCGATCACCAAGGCATTTGACGCGACCAACAAGATGTACAATTCGGATATCATTGACCTTTTGGCGCTCCGCGTGACTTCCGATTTCCAGGGGAAGATCAAGGAGGGCGCGGTGCAGGTTGAGGATATCCAGGACAGCGTGGAGCATACCTTGGAGCAATCCGGCTACACCGATGTGGCAAAGGCCTATATCCTGTACCGCAAAAACCGTGAGAAGCTGCGCAATATGAAATCGACAATCCTTGATTATAAGGAGATCGTGGACAGTTATGTGCGCGAGGAGGACTGGCGCGTGAAGGAAAATTCCACCGTGACGTATTCGGTCGGGGGCCTGATTTTGCACAATTCCGGCTCCATCACGGCGCATTACTGGCTCTCGGAGATCTATGACGCGGAGATTGCGGCGGCGCACCGGAACGCGGACATCCACATCCACGACCTTTCCATGCTGACCGGGTACTGCGCGGGCTGGTCGTTAAAACAGCTGATCAAGGAGGGGCTTGGCGGAATCCCGGGAAAGATCACCTCGGCCCCGGCAAAACATCTGTCAACGCTGTGCAACCAGATGGTCAATTTCCTTGGCATCATGCAGAATGAATGGGCGGGCGCGCAGGCATTTTCCTCTTTTGACACATACCTTGCCCCGTTCGTGAAGGTGGATGGGCTTTCCTACGCGGAAGTAAAGCAGTGCATCCAGTGCTTTATCTACGGTGTCAACACGCCGAGCCGGTGGGGGACGCAGGCACCGTTTTCCAATATCACGCTGGACTGGACGGTCCCGGATGATTTGGCGGAACTCCCCTGCATTGTCGGCGGGAAGGAAGTTGACTTTTTATACAAAGACTGCAAAAAAGAGATGGATATGGTGAACAAGGCATTCATCGAGACGATGATCGAGGGGGATGCGAACGGGCGCGGTTTCCAGTACCCGATCCCAACCTATTCCATCACCAAAGATTTCGATTGGTCGGACACGGAGAACAACCGGCTTTTGTTTGAGATGACGGCGAAATATGGCACGCCTTATTTCTCTAATTATATCAACAGTGATATGAAACCGAGCGATGTGCGCTCCATGTGCTGCCGCCTTCGCCTTGACCTTCGGGAACTGCGGCGCAAAACAGGCGGTTTTTTTGGCAGCGGCGAGAGCACGGGGTCGGTCGGGGTGGTCACGGTCAACATGCCGCGCATTGCGTTTCTGGCGAAGGACGAGCAGGATTTCTTCCGGCGGCTCGACCATATGATGGACCTTGCGGCACGCTCGTTAAAGGTAAAGCGCGACGTGATCACAAAGCTGCTTGACGAGGGGCTTTACCCGTACACCAAGCGCTACCTTGGGACCTTTGCCAACCATTTTTCAACGATCGGCATTGTCGGCATGAATGAGGCAGGCTTAAATGCGCGCTGGCTTGGCAAGGATATGACGAACCGGGAGACGCAGGCGTTTTCCATCAAGGTGTTACAGCATATGCGCGGGCGTTTAAGTGACTATCAGGAGCAGTACGGCGATCTGTATAACCTTGAGGCGACCCCGGCGGAATCGACGAGCTACCGCCTTGCAAAGCATGACAAAAAGCGCTGGCCGAATATCAAGACCGCGGGGAAGGAAGGGGATGCGCCGTACTATACGAACAGTTCCCATCTGCCGGTTGATTTTACGGAGGATATTTTTGAGGCGCTCGATATCCAGGACGAACTGCAGACACTCTACACCTCCGGCACGGTCTTCCATGCCTTCCTCGGCGAGAAGCTGCCGGACTGGCAGGCGGCGGCGAAGCTTGTGCACACGATCGCACAAAATTACAAACTGCCGTATTACACGATATCGCCAACCTATTCCATCTGCCGCACGCACGGCTACCTTGCGGGGGAGGCATACACCTGCCCGCACTGTGGCGCGGCAACGGAGGTTTACAGCCGCATCACGGGCTATTACCGCCCGGTGCAGAACTGGAACGCGGGGAAGGCGCAGGAATACAAGAACCGCAAGGTTTACGACCTTTCGCGCCCCCATGTACAAAACGGCGCACGGACGGTCTCAAAGATCCTGATGGGGCCTTTGCAGGAGGTACGGGGACATGCCCTGCTTGCGGACGGCGTTTATCTGGTCACGGCAAAGAGCTGCCCGAACTGCGTGCAGGCAAAGAGATTCCTTGCCGGCATGGATTACACGGAACTTGACGCGCAGGAGAATGTGGAACTGATGGAGAGCCTTGGCGTGATGCAGGCACCGACGCTGATTGCCGTGCAGGATGGGGTAACGTCCCTGTACGCGAACGCGTCCAATATCCGGGCATACGCAAACGGGGTTTGCGGGGAAAGCCTGGCACTGAAACGCTAAGCCGCATGAAAACGTGGTCACGAGGTTAGGAAAGGGGTTTTTATGGGGAAGATCGTGGTTTTGCCGGAGACAACAAAAAATCCGGTCACGCTGATCGGCATGCGCGCGGGTGTGTGCTGGGGCGGGGACACCGAGGACATGGAAAAAAATTACAGGCGTGGGATGGATTGCATCACGGCAAACCACGGGCGGACCCTCGAGTATGTCAATGTCGAGATGATCCTTGACGGTTACAGTGCGCGTGTGGTTCGCGAGTGGTACACGCACATCGGCGGGGCACCGACAAGGCTGCAGTCGAGCACGCGCTATGTGGATTACCAGAAAGGCTTTGACTATATTATCCCGCCAAAGGTGGAGGAAAATGCACAGGCGAAGGAAGCCTACACGCAGGCGATGGAGCAGATTTGCCAGACGCTTGCCAGGCTTGAGGCATTGGGAATCCCGCGCGAGGATTCCGCGATGCTCCTGCCGCTCGGGATGGCGACGCGGATCGTGGATAAGCGCAACCTGCGCAGCCTGGTGGACATGAGCCGCCAGAGGATGTGCACGCGGGCGTACTGGGAGTACCGGGAGCTGTTTGGCGATATCTGCCGGGCGCTTTTTGCATACTCGAAGGAATGGGAATGGGTCGTGGAAAATCTTTTCATGCCGAAATGCGAGGCGGTCGGCTACTGCACGGAAAAGAAGTCCTGCGGGAGGAAGCCAAAGCGCCCCGGCATGTTTTGAAGTATGAAAGGGAACGGAAAGGAAATTTTCCCCAGGCAGAAAGGCTTGACACCTTACGGATGAGCTTGTAAAATAAGGATGGTATATCTGTAAACTGAAACACTTCGGTGGGATTTTGCCGGGGTGTTTTTTATGCGCGGGCCCGTGTGGGGGGAAGGAAGCCGCAAGGAAAGAGGTAACAACGATGCAGGAACTATACAGGGAGATGGAACGGGTCATAAGGGAAATCAAGAAGGTAATTGTCGGCAAGGATGCGATCATCGAAAAAGTGCTGATGGCAATTTTGGCAGGCGGGCATGTCCTGATCGAGGACATCCCGGGGGTCGGCAAGACGACGCTCGCGCTTGCGCTCTCAAAGGCGATGCAGCTTGAATACCGCCGGATGCAGTTTACGCCGGACGTGCTGCCAAGCGATGTCGTTGGTTTCCAGATGCTTTCCCGCGACGGGCAGGCACAGTACCACCCGGGCAGCATCATGTGCAACCTTTTCCTTGCGGATGAGATCAACCGCACTTCGTCCAAAACACAGTCGGCGCTGCTTGAGGTGATGGAGGAGGGCAATGTGACGGTGGATGGTGTCACGAGGCCGCTGCCAAAGCCTTTTGTCGTGATCGCGACGCAGAACCCGATCGGGTCGGTCGGGACGCAGATGCTGCCGGAGTCGCAGATGGACCGCTTCATGGTGCGCTTAACGATGGGATACCCGGACATCACAAGCGAGATTGACATGTTAAAAGGCAGGGAGGAGGGCAACCCGCTCGACCGTGTGGAAAATGTGCTTGGGCTGCGGGAACTTCTTTTGATGCAGGAAAGTGTGGAGGATACTTATATCCATGACGCGGTATATAAATACATTGCCGCGCTGGTACAAAAAACAAGGGAGGATGATTTGCTTGCCCTTGGGGTGAGCCCGCGCGGGACGATCGCGCTGACCAATATGGCGAAGGCTGCGGCGTACATGGCGGGCAGGGATTATGTGATACCGGACGATGTAAAGAGGGTTTTTTGCGATGTCACGCAGCACCGGATTTTATTAAGCCCGAAAGCGCGCATCAACCGCACGACAACTTTTGATGTGGCAAGGGGGGTTTTGGATTCGGTCAGCGCGCCAAGGCTGCAGCGCAAAGCCTAGGGCGGTGCCATTGGGGGGACGAGATTATGATAAGGCGTAAATTGGCGTATCTTTGCCTGTTGGCCGTGTTCTGGGTGGTGATGCGGCTTTATTTGTTCCGCGCGGCAGCGGTGCTTTTTTATATGCTGTTGTTTTTTTTGCCCCTGTTGTTTTTTCTGTTCCATATCGGCGCGGGGAAAAGGAAGGTGGCCATATCGATCCCGAAGCAGGTCGTGGGGAAAAACGAGACGTTCTGCCTGCGTTTTTTGGTGCAGGGGAAAAGCTGCCTGCCGGAAGGTCCTTTGGTCGTGTGGTTTTTGCACCGTAACTGCATCACGGGGAAGTGGAAAAGGAAAAAAGTCGTCCTGGCCGGTGGCGGGCGGGGGAGTTACGAATTGTATGCCCAGTCGGAATATTGCGCGCAGTTCGTGTTCCGGATCCGCAGGGCGCGGATTTACGACGTGTTCCAGATATTTTCCAGGCGGGTCAGGCTTTTGGTGGATGACTCGCTTAAAAAGGGTGTGACGGTGCTCCCGGAAGGCAGCGAGATTGCGGACTGGCCGGTGCGGGTGAACCCGAATGTCATGGTGGAAAGCGAGGTATATTCCAACACAAAAAGCGGGGATGATGTGTCCGAGATCTTTGATATCCGCGATTATGCACCGGGTGACCGTTTTAACCGGATCCACTGGAAACTGACAAGCAAAATGGACCGTCTGATGGTGAAGGAACTGGGGCTGCCAATCGATTGTTCGGTGTTAATCTTTTTGGAACTTTCCTCCTATGATCAGGGCGGGGAATTCCTGAAATACCGGGATGCACTGTTTGGTGCGCTCTTTTCCCTCTCAGAGTGTATGCTGGAGCAGGGGCAGGTCCATTATATCGCGTGGAAGGCGGCGGACGGCAGGAATGAAAAATGTCCGGTCACCTGTGGGGAAGATCTTTATGAGGTGATCGGGCTTTTGCTCTATGAGCCGGCGGGCGGAAGAAGGGAAGATGCGGCGGTAGGCTATCTTTCGGAGTACAGCAACGACCAGTATACTAATATTTTCTGCCTTATGGCAACAAAAAACCCGCAGAAAAGCGCACTGGCGATGGTGGAATCCCGCAAGTCGGCATGGCTTACCTTCCTGCTTTTTGACGGGCATGAAGGGATGGAGCCGGTGGCAAAGGCCTTCCCGCCGGATATCCGCGTGGTATACCTGGACACGGAAGATGCAAAAGGGGAACTGGAAAATGCATTTTGCAGGGGAGAGGATTGGCGATGGCAGGAGAATTAGCGTTTGGTGAGGAACTGAAGGTGGAGCAGGAGGATGGCCACGCACACGGGCTCCATGTCCTGCCGTACCGCTTAGTCTTGCTCGTCCTTTTGTGGCTTGAGCTTTTTTTCGGGCTTGGCTGCGTGGTTACGCTTGCGGGCATCGCGCCGGATACGCGCATTTTGCTTGCCGGTGGGGCGGTTTGTGGGATTTTTTGGCTGTGCTTTTACGGTGTGGGGAAGCGATGGCGTTTTGTGCTGCTTGCGGCCTACCTCGCCGTGACGGCATTTTTGTTTTTCCATTATTTCGGCTTTGTACAGGACGGGTGGTTTACGCTTGCGAACGCGGCGGACGACCTGATTTACAGTTACTATAAAGTATCCATCGGATCCTGGAACGTGGGAACAAATGAGGATGTCTGCACGGCGCTTTTTTTGGTGTTTGCCATGCAGTTGGCGGCGGCGTGCCACGCGTTAGCATTGTTTCGGGCGCGTGGCGCTTTTTGGTCCGCGCTGATTTTATCCACGGCGGCGCTGTCCGGGCTTGCGGTCGGGGTCGTTGTGGAAGGGCTCTATTTTATCGGTGCCATCTTTTGCGCCCTTTTTCAATTCGTGCTTGGCAGCCGGTACCCAGAGGACTGTGTCCGTGGCGGCAGCGGCACAAAAGGGAGCGGGGGGAACCTAAAAAGGCGTGCCCAGACAGCCATTTTTTTTGGCGTGCTCACCGCGCTGCTTGCCGTCGTGGTCTCGCGTACCATCGATGCGGACACATACCGGAACAAAATGGGCATGAGGGAAAAAAAGCAGCAGCTGCAGCAGGAATTTAATAAGCTTGCAAAGATGCCCGTGTGGAAAAAAATTTCAAGCAGCGTCTCGGACATGCTCGGACTTGACGGGAAGGGCGAAGGCGTGGGGGGAGGGGGCAGCAAGACGCGGCTTGGCGGTTTAAACAGCGGGTCTTTCAGCCGTGCGGGGCAGGTGGTCTTTGACAATGTCACCGCGCTTGTCGTGACATTGCCGGAGATGGACCGCGCGGTCTACCTAAAGGGCTATACCGGGGCAAGGTATACGGATACGGGCTGGAAGGAGCTTTCCGGGCAGGCGGGGAAAGAATATAAGGAAATTTCAGGGCAGTTTGGGATGGAAGCGCAGGGGCAGGGCTACCAGCTGATGGAACTGTTTTACATCGGCCAGGGGCCTTCCATGACGGGCCGTTACCTGTGGGGCAATGTCCCGGTGATCAGAAAGGGCGACATGCAGGTGGAATATGTCACGGCAAATAAGCGTTATGTCTATATGCCGTACTATGTTGACCCGTCGGCGCAGGGGGGATGCCGGTACGAGGATGACGGCTATCTTTCTTCCGGCAGCCGCAGGGATTATTACGACTATGAATTTTATATGCCGTCGCAGGAATTTCTGGATTATTTTGCAGATTATACGGAACGGCAGAACAAAAACCCGGGGTTTTCCGGTATTTATATGTGGCAGGAAAATTACCGGTCGGATACCCTGCGGGCGTTTGAAGAGCGCTACCGCGAATTTGTATATGAATATTACATGGAGTTGCCAGAGGGGCATGAAGAGATTAAAGAACTGCTCCCGGAAGCAAAAAATGCCACGGTCAACGAAAAAATCCGGGCGGTCCAGCACTACCTCCAAGGTTATGAGTATACTCTTGCCCCTGGCGAAATGCCTAAAAATGCGGATTTTGTAAATTATTTTTTGTTTGAAAACAAAAAAGGGTACTGCGTCCATTTCGCATCTTCCGCCGTGCTGATGCTGCGCAGCCTTGGGGTCCCGGCGCGCTATGCGGAAGGGTATCTGGTCACAAAGAAGGATATCATGGGGGCGGAGGCGGTGGGGGCAGGAACGCTAAAACAGCTTACGGAGCCGTATTTCCTGATGGATAGTTTCCCTGGCAATATAAGTACCGGAATCGTGATGCAAAAGCGGGTTGAGGTGCGGGATTATACGGCGCACGCATGGGTGGAGGTCTACCGTGATGGGCTTGGCTGGGTGCCGGTCGAAGTGACAGGGGGATATATGGCGGACACAAAGGAGGGTTCCAGGCCGAGCGAACACGAGCAGGCGGTGGCAGCCCTTCCATCCCCAACCCCGGTTGCAAAACGCCAGACAACCCCGACCCCGTTCCCGACCGATGAGCCGACCAGGCCCCCGGCCGCATCGCCGTCGCAGGCACCGACGGTTTCTCCTGCGGCAACCGTCACCCAAAACCCGGGTACGCCGGCAAAGCCAACGGATGCGGGCACGGCACCGCAGGGGAAAACGCAAGGGGGAGAAAAAGAGGCAAAAACTTTCATGCAGTATATCCTGGAACTTCCCGGATGGGTAAAAATACTGCTTGGCTTCTGTCTTTTTGCCGTATGCCTGACCCTGCTTTTCCTGCTGCGCTACCGGATTGTCTGGAAATACCGCACGGGGAAAAAAATGACAAAGCAAAATATGGTGCTGTGGTATTACCTGCAGATGGAGCGCCTACTGTCGCAGCAGGGGCTTGTGATTGGCGAGAAGGAGGATTATGAGGGGTTTGCAAGGAGGGTTGCGGGCACGGATGCCTGCGTGGCAGGGGATTTTGCCCGCTGCCAGCAGACAGCGCTGACGGCAGGTTTTGGAAGGGGGCAGGTCACGCAGGAGGAAATGGAATTCCTCGGGGGAAATTACCGGAAAATGCGGAATGATTTGTTCCGGAGGGCTTCCCATATACGGTATCTGTACCTGAAATTTATAAAACTTTATTAATTGAAGGTTTCTTTTTCCAGCCCTTTATGATAGAATATAGAATAGAGGTGGAGAAAGAGAGGATCTTTGTGCCCCGTGCGGGCCAGGGAGCAAAACAATGTTTTTTGAAGGAGGGTTTGGTATGGATAAAGTGATTACAATCAGCAGGCAGTATGGGAGCGGCGGCAGGGAGATCGGCGCGAAGCTTGCACAAAAATTTGGTATCCCTTTTTACGATAATGAACTGATCACAAGGGCGGCGAAGGAGAGCGGTTTTGCGGAGGCGGCTTTTGAGAACGCGGAGAGCAAGGCCTCGAACAGCCTTTTGTACTCGATTGCGATGGGGATGAATTCCTATGGCAACCAGGAACTGGGCTTTTCCCACCTCTCCCTCGATGACCGGATCTACCTTGCGCAGTCCGATGTGATCCGCAAGGTGGCGGCGGAAGGCCCATGCGTGATTGTCGGCCGCTGTGCGGACTATATTTTAAAGGACATGGACAATGTCGTGAATGTCTTTATCTGGGCGGACATTGCTTTCCGCATCGAGCGTGCGGTCCGCATTGACGGGCTGTCGCCAAACAAAGCGGAGGAAAATATCCTAAAAATCGACAAGAGGCGCGCGAATTACTATAATTACCATGCGAGCGAGAAGTGGGGCAGGGCGGAGAATTACCATCTTGCGGTCAAGAGCAGCTACGGCGGGATCGACCATGCCGTGGCCTGCATCAAAGCATATATTGAGGGCAGCGGGGATTGACGGATGAAATGGAAAGATAAGATCAATAAGAGATACATGCGCATGGCAGTGTTTTTTGCGGTGCTGATCTTGATCTACAAGGTGATCGAGCAGCTTGCCGACCATGCGCCGGAGATATTCTCGTCGTTGATGGGGGCGTTCAACTGGCTGTTTAAGGTGGCAAAACCGATTATTTTTGGTTTTGTGATGGCATATATCTTAAAGCCGCTCAATGATTTTTTCACGGACCGCTACGCGAAAGTGAAATTTTTAAATAAGCGCAGCCGCCTGCTTGGCGTGGTCACGGTGCTGCTTTTGATCATCCTCATCGTCACGGCAATCGCGTCGGCGATCGTCTACAGCGTCACGCACCAGTTGCAGTTCGCGAACATTAACGAAACGTTTGAGGCACTTACTTCGATCACGAACAGCCTGACAAAATTTTATGATTCCTTGTTGGCAAAATTGAACAGCCTTGACATTGGTTCCGAGCAGCTGACCAATTCGGTCGGCGAGATTTCCGCTACGGTCGTGGGGTTCGTGCAGAACCTTGCGAATAGTGTGATCGGTTCGGTGTCGGATATTGCGGGCTATGTTACGACGGTGATGTTTGGCCTGATCATCGGCATTTATTTTATGATTGACGGGCAGCATATGGTGGATTATTTTTCCGAGGTGGCGGACGCGGTGTTTGCGGAGCGCACCAATGCAAGGCTGCGCCATTTCCTGAGTGATGTGGATGAGGTGTTTTCGGGCTATATCCGCGGGCAGCTGATGGATGTGGCATTCATGATCGTGGCGACGAGCACCGCGATGATGCTGACGGGCATCAGCTTAGCCCCGATCATCGGCCTTCTGACCGGGCTTGCAAACCTCGTGCCGTACTTAGGACCGTTTGTCGGGTATGCCAGTATTATCCTGATTTCCGTTGTGGAGGGGAAATATCAGGTGATGGTTGCGTCCATCATCGCGTTGCTTATCATCCAGACTCTGGACGGGAATGTGATTGAAGCAAAATTTATTGGCAAGAGCATCAAGGTCCATCCGCTCCTGGTGGTAATCTTTTTGATTTTTGGCAGCGCGATCGGCGGCCTCTGGGGCATGTTGTTGGCGGTCCCGGTCGGCGCATATTTCCAGAAGGTGTTCACGAATTATGTCGAGAGGCGTAAGAACGCGAAAAAGCTTGAACGGGCAAAGCGCGATTCCGTGGTCAATGGCACGGACCATGAGGCGGAGTATGTGGAGCATGTGGATGGGGCGGAAAAGTGAAATGTAAATTTTTGGATATTACCAAACCATACCGAAAGTACAGGGACAGGAAAAGACCGGGCAGATGGCAAAGCATCTGCCCGGTCTTTGCAGAAGGAAGATTTTTGTGCAAAAGGAAGGTTTTACGCAAAGAAACCCTGCGGGTTTTGCGCAGTTTTGTCAGGAAGTTGTCCGGATATCCATGGGAACGGGAATATGCAGTCCGTTTTGGAAACATTGAATCAGAGAAAATGCCCCATGTCCGGGGGGGCGGGCAGGGCAGCACCGAAAATAAGGAAAATATGGGGGATTTTGTATGTGCGTAACATTATGTAACATAAAGTTAAGAGAAACGTAAGAAAATCAAAGTGGAATTTTTAATATTTTTATTGTATTTTATTAAGAGGATGGACTGACACGGAAAGAGGGTGAAACATTGGAGAAAGTGTTGCAGAAAAAAGCGGCCGGGGATACAGGGCAGGAAGCACCGGTGATTGAGATCAAGAATGTAAAAAAGGTTTACCGGATGGGAAGCGAGCGCATCTGCGCCGTGGATGATGTGAGCTTTGAAATTAATAAAGGTGAATTTTGTTGTCTGCTTGGGACTTCCGGTTCCGGGAAATCGACCCTGCTCAATCTGATGGCGGGGATCGAGAAAGCTTCCGGGGGGCAGATTTTGATCAAGGGGAAGGATGTCCGCAAGATGTCGGAAAAGCAGCTTGCGAAATTCCGGCAGAGATACCTTGGTTTTGTGTTCCAGTCGTACAATCTCCTAAATTCCATGACGGCGCTTGAAAACGTGGAGTTCCCGCTGGTGTTTAAGCGGATCCCGGCGAGGAAGCGCAGGAAGATGGCAAAGGAAATGTTAGTGAAGGTCGGGCTTGGCGGGCGCATCAACCACCGCCCGAAGCAGATGAGCGGCGGGCAGCAGCAGCGCGTCGGCATCGCGAGGGCGTTCGTGGCAAAACCGGAGATCGTGTTTGCGGATGAGCCGACCGGGAACCTTGACACGAGGACGACGATGGAGGTCATGAAGCTGATCAAGCAGATTGCGAGGGATAACCGGCAGACGATTGTCATGGTCACGCACGACCCGCGCCTTGCGGATTTCGCGGATAAGATCATACATATCCTGGATGGGAAAATCCAGAGCGTTGAGCGGATCGAACATCCGATTGATTCATTTGATGAGGTGACAGTGGATTCTTCCGCGACGGCGGGAGAGGCTGCCATGAATGACGGGAAAGCGCAGGAAGAGGGTGCCGGTACCGTGCAAAACGGGGAAGCGCAGAAGGAAAGCGCAGCCACCGCGCAGGCAGGAACCGCAGGCGCACCAAAAGAAAACCGTACCATGGCGGCGGACCCGCAGGAGGAAGCCGCGCCAAAGGCGGACAGGAAAACAAAACTACAAAAGAAACACAAAGCAAAGGAGCAAGGGCAGGGGATGGCACCTGCACAGGGAAAGAATAATAATGCAGTAGGGCAGAAATGAGGGGAAGTATGAAAAAAAACAAATTTTTGGCGTTACTCATGGTTTTGGCAATAGTGTTATCCTGTTTTTCGGGCAGGGTAGTGGCAAAGGCGGAGGATGATATCATCCAGCCGGTTGCCGGAACATCCACAATCTACACAATGGCGGCAGGGGAGAGCAGGCATATCGTTATCCCGGTGCGCTTGCGGAGCTGGGAATATACGATTGATACCGCGAGCATTATCGCGATGGTGAAGTCGCAGGGCCAGGGAGAGCTTTTTGAGATGACGGAGGCGACCCTGACGCGCGAGAACACACCGGCGGGGGATGCGGTTGGTTTAAATAGCTATATGACAACGAACGTGGAGTTTGATTTAAAGATCAAGGACACGGCCAAGATTGGTGTATACGAGGGAGTGGTGGAATTTTCCTTTACGGGTGTAAGATATTCCGAGTATGAAACACAGCCAATCACGGGTGCGACGGTTGGGTTTAAAATCCGCATCAACAAGGAAAAAGCACCGGCGCAGCTCGTTGTGGATAATTTTGAGTATGATGAGAAGTCCGCGGCGGTCGGATCGAATTTCACGCTGGAGTTTGACGCAAAGAACGAAGGCGAGATTGCGGCACTCGGCGCATACATGTCGGTGGATTACGGCAGCAGCGGCATTGTGCCGAATTATTCACTCAAGGATATCCGTATCGGTGACATGACGGAAAAGGTCAGCAAACACCAGTCCTTGTCCGTGCGTGTGCTCCCGGATACAAAAGCGGGGATGTACCCGATCACGGTAACTTATAATTACAAAAATGCGGACGGGGAAGACAAATCGGATACTACCACACTCTACGTCAATGTTGTCGAGGTCAGCACGGCGGCATCCGACGATGCAAAGCTGACGGCGCAGGCGGTAAGCCTGAACGAGGAGGTGGAGGTAGACAATCCTTACAATGTTGTGATTTCTATTGAGAATATCGGCAAGCTGACCGCGAAGAACATCGTGGCAAAGATTGCGGAGGAGGGTGGGATCGGCGCATCGACCGGCATCCTGCCAAACTATCCGACGACGGGTGTTTCTAGTGGAAACTTAAAGCCGGGCGAAACAGCGCAGATCACGCTGCCATTGTCCGTGACCAAATCCGCTTCCGCCGGGCTTCACGAGCTGAGTGTGCAGGTAAGTTACGAGGACAGCAAGGGCAATACGGTGACGGCGGTGACAAAAGTTTACCTGACCGTGCATGTCCCGGAAAAACAGGAAGTCAAAAATGATGTTTCCATCAGCCAGATGACACAGGAACCGGCGGCACCGATGCCGGGGGATATCCTGACCTTGGATTTTGTGGTGACAAACAACGGCAGCAATGATATCAAAGAACTTGTCATTGCAGGCGACGGTCTGTCAAGTGCCAGCTTTGAGCCACTGACGGCGGACGCAAAGCATGAGATCGGTGACCTTGCGGTGGGGCAGTCCTGCCCGGTTACGATGCAGTTCCGGCTCGGCAGCGGCATCCCGGAGGGGATGAATGAATTAAAGCTTGCTATTTCCTATGTGGACGCGGGGGGCGCGGCACAAAACGAGCCAAAGACGGTTTATATCTTAAATGTAACAAAAGAAACGCAGGAACAGTTAAAAAATAATATTGAGATTACGAATATCACCCAGAGCCCGGCAAGCCCGGTGGTCGGGGAAAACGTAACGGTTTCCTTCACCGTGGAAAATAAGGGCACCAAGGGGATCACCGATTTGAAATTCTCCGGCACGAACCTTGGCACAAGCGGTTTTGAACCGGTTTCCTCCGAGGTTTACAAAAAGGTCGGTTCGATCGAGGCAGGTTCGTCGAAAAAAGTTTCCATGACTTTTAAGCTTGGGGAGAGCATCCAGGAGGGCTTTAATACGCTTTCGCTTGAGTTTTCCTACAAGGACGGGAACGGTGATGTCCAGACGGAACAGACGGCAGCCTACATATTAAATGTAAAAAAAGAGGAGAATTCCTCCGTCAACAGCCGCCCGAAGCTGATCGTGGATTCCTTCACGGTGAGCGAGGAGGAACTTCGGGCAGGTTCCACTTTTGATTTTACATTCCGGCTGCGCAATACCCACGCGGGCAAGGAGGCAAAGAACATCACGGTGACCGTGGTGCAGGCGAACGATGTCTTCTCGGCAACAAGGGGCAGCAATAACTTTTATATCGATTCCATCAAGCCGGGTGAGACGGCGGAGAATACCATCAATCTGAAAGTGAAGTCGGACACGGCGACGGGGTCTTACGACCTGACGATCAAAGTGGCCTACGAGTACGATGACATGTCTCAGGCGGACGTTCAGACCGGCGGTGTGACGGAGGACCTCCCGGTAAAATTGCAGGCAGTCGAAAATGCACGCCCGGCACTGCAAAACCTTGCGCTTGGCTATGGCTGGGATACCCCGACGGTCAACCAGCCGACGACGCTGATGTTTGATTTCTACAACATGGGGCGTTCTTCCCTGAACAATGTTTATATCACGATGGAAAGCGACTATCTCCAGTTTGAGACGGGTACTTCGACAATCATCGGGACGGTCTCGGCGGGGAGCAGCAGCTATCAGGAAATTTCGGTCACGCCGATCATGGAAGGCCAGGCGAGCGGCAAGCTGATCGTCCACTTTGAGGACAGCAACGGCGATGAGGTGACGAAGGAATTTGACATTCCGCAGACCTATATCCAGGCCGAGCCAAGTTATGAGCCGTATGACCCGGGGATGTGGGGAGGTGATGACCCGGCAAGCAGCGGGGATCTCGTGGAGGCGAAAAAGCCACTGATGCCGGTATGGGCGTATGTGCTTTGCTTGGTCGGCGCGCTGATCGTCGGCACGGTTGCCACAAGGGGGATCATGGTAGAGGTATATAAAAAGAAGCATTTCGGGGATGATGTGTAAATTCCGGGGGTGGGAGTAAAGTGTTCCCCGGCAGGACCGGGAATCGGAAGGAGGCAGAAGGATGATAAACAGTGATGGGATCATTGCCAACGGGGGGATTATGATTGATGGTGGCGGTGTGATGATTGGCGGCGATGGTATGATGGATGGCGATATGGGTATGGGCGATATGGGAACGGAAACCGGTGCAAAAGACCCAATTCTTTCAAGCGTTCCATTTGTGTCCGCCACCATCAGCGCAGCCCTTGTGCTTGGCATTGTACTTGGAGTTCTTCTCGGCAAGAAGAGAATCAAAAAAGGATTTGATCTGTATGAAAATTAGGGATTTGATAAAAATGGGCCTGCGCAACCTTGGCAGGCGCAAGGCGCGAACCGCCTTGACGGTCATCGGCGTGGTCATCGGTACCATTTCCATCATGCTGATGGTCGCCATCGGGCAGGGCTTAAATTACAATTTCGAGCAGCAGATCATGCAGAACGGCAGCATGACGATCATCACCATCCGCACGAATTCCTGGGTTCCGGATGAAGATGGGAATTATCAGCAGCACGTGCAGAAGCTGGATGACGGGCTTGTCAAGCAGATCAAAGAGATGGACCATGTGCGTGCGGTTTCCCCGGTCATTGAGAAAAGCCTGCAGCTCATGTGCGGGAAGTATTACACCTGGGGCCAGATGAAGATCATGGACTGTTCCACTTGGGAGGACTTTGGTTTCCCGGAGCTGGAGGCGGGGAGCTATCCGACACCGGAGAATAACGAGGTGATTGTGTACGGCTTTGAGGCGTTAAATAATTTTTATTATTACCAGGGCCGGGTTCGCAAAACAAAGGAAGTTGATCTGGCAAAAGACCGTATTTCCTTTAAATTCGATGATTATTATGAGGAGAACCCGGGGTCGGGCAAGAAGCAGTTTAACTATGTGGTCCGCAACTACGGGAAGATTGCAACGTGCGATAATTGGGAATATGGCTATTATTGTTACATGG
>CAYMGZ010000022.1:15551-15784 GCA_964390095.1 uncultured Lachnospiraceae bacterium
CTTGAGGAGTACGAGAGCGTCCAGATCAATGTGGACAACATGAAGAATGTCACGAAAGTACAGGAGGAGATCGAGGCGCTTGGCTACCGCACGGAGAGTTCCATGCAGTACATACAGCCAATGCTTGACACTTCCGCGATGTTACAGAAGGTATTCCTCGCCATCGGGGCGGTGGCGTTCGTGGTGGCGGCAATCAACATCGCGAACACGATGATCATGTCGATCTATGAGCG
>CAYMGZ010000023.1:0-14078 GCA_964390095.1 uncultured Lachnospiraceae bacterium
GGAAGGCAATTTTACGGGCTATATCGGTGCGAGCAAGGTAAAATTCTCGATGATCGACTATATCTGGAAAAAACTTGCCACACAGGCACAGAGGGCGCAGATGGAACAGTTTGTGCCGACCGAGTACAATAACATCGCCCTCGACAAGGATGGTTTCGCCTATGTGACAACGTCCGTGTTCAGCGAGTGGGATTTAAAGTCTGACCAGGCAAAGCCAATCCGCAAGCTCAACTCGATGGGTTCGGATATCCTGATCAAGAACGGTGATTACCCGCCGATTGGCGATTTGGACTGGGGAACGGGCGGCGGTGTTTCCGGACCGTCAAAATTCGCGGATGTTACACCGCTTGACAATGATGTCTACTACGCAATTGACCGCACACGTTGCCGTATCTTTGGCTACGATTCACAGGGAAACCTCCTGTACGCGTTCGGAAGCAGTGGCAATATGCTGGGGAGCTTCACTTACCCGGTTGCCCTTGACCACCTTGGAACGGACCTCTACGTCCTTGACGGCAGGGCAAACAACCTGACAAGGTTTGTGCTGACGGAGTACGGCACGATGATCAACAATGCGCTTATGGCATACCAGAAAGGTGATTATGACCTTTCCGCCGATTACTGGCGTGAAGTGCTTAGGATCAACGGCAATTATGACCTCGCCTACAACGGTATCGGAAGGGCCTTGCTGCGCCAGGAGCGCTATAAGGAAGCGATGGACTATTTTGAGGTGAAATACTACGGCAAAAATTATTCCAAGGCATTTAAACTATACCGGAAGGAATGGATTGAAGACCATATTGCTTATTTTATCATTGGGCTTTTGATCCTGATCATCGTACCAAAGGCCGTAAGGAAGGTAAAGGAAATAAAGAAGGAGGTGTCGGAGGAGTGAAAATCGCAGAGAAGATCAACAAAGAGAGCTTAACGGAATACAAGAAAACACTCCGCTATTCCCTCCATGTCATTGGGCATCCATTTGACGGCTTCTGGGATTTGATCCATGAAAAGCGCGGGTCGATCGCAGCGGCGAACACGATATTGGTCGCGGTGCTTTTGATCCGGATCTGGCGCGCGCAGTATACGAACTTTATGTTCATACTCTGGCGGCCGCAGAATTTCAATGTCCTGATGTGCTGCCTTGAGATCATCATCCCGATTGCAATCGGCTGCCTGTCAAACTGGTGCCTGACGACACTCTTTGACGGTAAGGGAACCTTGAAAAACATTTATATGGCGGTCTGCTACGCGTTTACGCCATATATACTCTTACAGCTGCCAATGATTTTTATTAGCAATGTCGTGACTTTGGAGGAAGGCGTGTTCTGGACTTACATGGACCGCTTCACGACAATCTGGATTGCCCTTTTGCTGATTTCGGCGATGATGATGATCCACGATTACGGTCTTGGGAAAGCACTTTTTGCAGCGATCGCGACAGCGGTAGGGATGCTGGTCATCATTTTCATCATCCTGCTGTTTTTCAGTTTGATTTCGGACGGTTTTGCATATTTTATTTCTCTTTACAAAGAGATTGTATTCCGATTCTATTAAGGTGTGAGGAGGTTCACGATGAAAAAGTCAAAAATTTTAAGTCTCCTTCTTGCCCTTGGCCTGTCAGTTTCGCTCTTTAGCGGCTGCGGGGAAGAAGAGGTGCAGGAAGATAAGGTGACTGTGTACGGTTACGAGGAAGATAAGTCCGAGTATGTGCTGGAAAACGAACACCTGAAATTGGTGTTGGACCCGCTGACAACGCAATTTACGCTGACCGAAAAGGCAAGCGGCAAGGTTTGGTATTCCAACCCGCCGGAGGCGGATGAGGATCCCATTGCCAACAAATCTGCAAAACAGGGCCTAAAGTCCACGCTGATGATTACCTACGGCACGTCAAACGGTGTTACGACCACGTTCAACAGCTGTGGCTACAGTGTGGAAAACGGCCTGTACGAGATTGAGGAAGTTGAAAACGGTATCAAAGTAAAATATTCCATCGGGAATATCGAGCGTAACTATATCATCCCGCCGGCACTCCCGCAGAGCAGTTACATGACGTGGTATGAGAAGATGGATTCCAGCACGAAAAAGAAGCTGGATCAGTATTACCGCAAGTACGATCTTGAGAAACTGCGCGCGGACGATAACAAGGATGAGCTTTTGGAGAAATACCCGGATCTTGCGACCGAGCCAGTGTATGTGGTGCGTG
The DNA here is from genome assembly GCA_964390095.1 of uncultured Lachnospiraceae bacterium. Classification (GTDB taxonomy): domain Bacteria; phylum Bacillota; class Clostridia; order Lachnospirales; family Lachnospiraceae; genus RGIG4057. The sequence continues at coordinate 2,204 of CAYMGZ010000023.1, forward strand.
ACGGTTTGCAGGAGCATATCAAGGTAAGGCTTGAGGGTTATTTTGCGGAGGTTGGCTACACCGAGGAGGATTACAAGCAGGATTCCGCACGGTACTCACACGAGGTTGTATCGGAGAAACCAGTCTTTAATGTATCCGTCGTATACGAGTTGGACGGTGCGGATTTCATTGTTCGTGTCCCGCTTGAGGATGTGGCTTACAAGGCGGATTACCCGATCATGACGATCAAGCCGGTTCCATATTTTGGGGCTGGGGGAAGTTCGGACGAAGGTTTCCTTCTGGTGCCGGATGGCAACGGTGGCCTGATCCATTTCAACAATGGCAGGCAGACCCAAAGTTCTTTTTATACTGATATGTATGGCTGGGATTACGGCCAGAAACGTACTTCGGTTATCCATGAGACACATGCACTCTTCCCGATGTTTGGTGTCTGCAACAATGGCAGCTCGTTCCTCTGCATCTTTGAGGAGGGGAGCGCATATGCGACCGTTGAGGCGGATGTATCCGGAAGATACCATAACTATACCTATGCGAATGTAGGATACAATATTATCCACAAGGAAAGTATGGATGTGTCCTCAAAATCGGATAAGGCAGTTGTTGTTTACGAAAAGGATGTGCCGCAGGGGGATTTGGTAAACCGTTACCGTTTCCTTGAGGGGGATACCTACACGGATATGGCGACGGCATACCGGGAATACCTGATGGCGCGGTATGCACAGCTTGACAAGAACACGGATGGCTCCACGCCGCTCGTGGTGGAAGTGGTCGGCGCGATTGAGACAGTGGAGAACCGTCTGGGCTTCCCGGTGACGGTATCGAAGGAACTGACGAGCTACAAGGAAGCAGGGCAGATTCTTGATGAATTTGTCGGGGTGGGTATTTCGAACCTTGACATGAAATACATCGGCTGGTTCAACGATGGCGTGCACCATAAAGTGCCTACCAAGGTAAAGCTTGTCTCGGAGCTCGGCAGCAAAAAAGATTTTAAGAACTTTATCAAGAAAGCGGGCGACGTTGGTGTGGATCTGTATTTTGAGGCATTTGTCGAATATGCGTACAAGAACACCCTGACTGATGGTTTCCGTGCGAACCGCGACTCTGCGAAATATGTGACAAAGGAGCTTGCGGAGCTTTGGGATTACAGCCCGATCTATTATGCACTGGAAGATTATGAGGACGACACATTGCGCAACTTGGTGAAAATGTCCTACACCAATAAACTGATTGATTCCCTCGTGTCCGCCCTTGACAAATATGGGGCAAAGAACCTCTCGTTTGCGGACTTAGGAAAGCTTTTAGGGTCGGATTACAACCCGAAGAAAGTTGTAACACGCGAGGAAACAATGAAAATGCAGCAGGAGAAGCTGGCACAGTTAAAGGAAAACGGCAACCATACAATGGTCTATACCGGGAACGCCTACGTGGTGCCGTATGTGGATACGGTAGTTGACCTTGGCATCACAAAGAAACCATACGGAATCGTTGACCAGGCAGTTCCGTTCTACACAATGGTATTGCACGGCTTGGTAAATTATACAGGTTCTGCCTTGAACCTGGCAGAGGATACGCAGACGACATGGCTTAAGAGCATTGAGACAGGCGCGGGGCTTTCCTTTACTTTCATGGCGGCCTCATCCTCCGATTTGCAGGATACGGATTACACCTACCTGTTCGGCTCGGCTTACGAAGCCTGGAAGGAAAAAGCGATTTCCATGTACACGGAGTACAATGCGGCGCTTGGCCATGTGTTTAACCAGTATATCACCGGACACCGCTATCTTGCGGATGGCGTGACGGAGACGACCTATGAGGACGGCACGAGGGTCTATGTAAATTATAATGAGGCGGATTATTCTGCGGATGGCATCAACATTGCCGGACGGAACTACGCCGTAAAGAAAGGGGGAGAATAAATGCAGGAAAAAAGGAAAAAGAAGAAAACACTGGCACAGAAAAACGCAATCGCCGGTTATCTGTTTATTCTTCCCTTCATCATCGGGTTTCTTGCGTTCCTTGCTTACCCGCTGCTTGAATCCATCCGGATGAGTTTCAGCGAGGTCACGGTCGGGAGCGGCGGGTTCACGATGAGATTTAACGGGATCGCAAATTTCAAAAAAGCGTTTACCATCGATGCGGAGTTCAACCGCCTGCTGACGGAATCGCTGACCGGGATGGCATACAAGGTTCCGGCAACCCTGATTTTCAGTTTCTTTGTTGCGCTGTTATTGAACCAGGATTTTAAGGGCAGGGGTTTCGTGCGTGCGGTATTCTTCCTGCCGGTTATCCTCTCATCCGGCGTGATTGTCGGTCTGGAGTATAACAACACGCTTTTACAGGGCGTGCAGGATTTGGTGAAGGAATCCGGCAGTAATTCAAGCATCACGGCAACTTTGCAGCAAATCCTGGACACCGGGGGAATGGGATCCACCTTTTTTGGTTACGTGTTCGATATCTTGGACAGTGTTTATGATATCGCAATCGGGGCCGGAATCCAGATCATCATTTTCCTCTCCGGTTTGCAGACCATCTCGACAAGCATGTATGAGGCGGCGAAGATTGAGGGTTGTACCGCTTGGGAAAGTTTCTGGAAGATTACGTTCCCGATGGTAAGTTCCCTGATCCTTGTAAATATTGTTTACTCGATCATTGACTTCCTTATTCGAACAGATAATGAGGTCATGGAGAAAATCAACAAGACGATGTCGGTGCAGATGGATTATGGTTTTGCCTCTGCGATGGCGTGGAGTTATTTCGTCTGCGTCATGGCGATCATCGGTGTAGTTTCTCTCATCATATCAAAGAAGGTATACTATTATGAGTAAAGCGAGCGCAAAATTAGAAAGAGAAAAATTCTGGGAGAGAAACCGGAAATCGGATGGTTACCTGTTAAAGAAGACCATCGCCTCCGGCCTCTACAAGATCGCAAGAGCCATTCTTCTGTTCGGTTTGTGCTTCTTGATCATACAGCCGTTGTTAAATAAGATTTCCATCAGTTTTATGGCAGAGAAAGATCTTTATGACGCGACGGTCATCAGTTTACCAAGGAATTTCACGACCTCGAATTACAAGCTGGCAAACCAGCTGATGGAGTTCTGGGTATGTTTGAAGAACACGGTGTTTGTTGCGCTCTTAGTCAGCGTGATCCAGGTGGCGGCATGTACGCTGGTTGGTTATGGCTTTGCGCGCTACAAATTCCCGTTGAAGGGTTTCTGGTTTGCGTGCGTGATGCTTTCCATCTTAGTTCCGCCGCAGACAATTTCCTCATCGCTTTGGCTGCATTTCCGTTTCTTTGATGTGTTCGGAATCTTTAAGGCAATCCGGGGGGAGGCACTGAACCTCCAGAACTCCATGGCACCGTACATCATGATGTGTCTCGGCTGCATGGGTTTAAAGAGCGGGCTTTATATTTACATGATCCGCCAGTTCTTCCGCAATATCCCAAAGGAACTGGAGGAGGCGGCCTATGTGGACGGTTGTGGCAAATTAAAGACCTTTGTCCGCATTATGTTGCCGGATGCGAAACCGATCCTGACCTCATGCTTTTTGTTCGCTTATGTATGGCAGTGGACGGATTCCTATTATGCAAAGCTCTTCCTCGGGAGGGTAAAGCTTTTGCCGAAGGCATTGATTAGCTTGACCGGCCGTTTGAGCGATTATTATACGTCCCTCCACGGCGCGGGCACAATGCCATCCGCGGCATATGAGCAGGCGATGATTGCCACCGGGCTTTTGATGTCAATCATACCGTTGCTGATCATTTATCTGGTTGCGCAGAAGGGCTTTGTGGAAAGCCTTAGCCAGAGTGGTATTAAGATGTAAGTTCCATGATAATGTAAGTTTTTTCACTGGTAAAACCGTGGGAAATGTAGTATAATCAAGGTGTGTAGACGGGAGAAACCGTTTATCGCAATAAAGGCGTAGGCCGAAAGGTTTATGCAAAACAAAAAGCAGTGTGTGGCGCGGTGCCGGTGAAAATTTCGCAGCAGCCGGCAGAAAAACGGGTACATACAAAACCAAAAACAGCAGGATTCCGGGCGGTGCCGGGGACAAAGAAAAGCTTTGTGGATCCGGCACCGAGGAGGTTTTTTGCACAACAAAAAAAGGAGGTAGCAGATTGAGAAAGAAAGGACAAAAATTGGCAGCCATCATGATGTCGTTGGCAATGACTGCAAGCATGACCGCTTGCGGAGGCGGGGATGACAAAGAGACAGGGAGCAATACGGGCAACACGCCGAAGCCGACCGAGGCGGCAACGCCGACGAAGGCAGCGGATAATAACGCTACTGACCCGGTGGACTCCACTCCGGAGCCGACGGCGGTGCCGGAAAAGTACGCCGACCTTGGTGGCTTGGAAATCATCATCGCGGACTGGTGGTCCACGGGCGAGGAGGAAGACCCGAAGACTGCGCAGGAGGAAGCAACGCGCGATTACCGCAAGGAAATCCAGTCAAAATACAATTTTACGATCAAGCAGGTTGGTATTGGCGGATGGGGTGAACATCAGGAGACGTTCGTTATTTCCACAATGGCAAATACGCCGTCCGGCCAGATTTTCATGATGGATCAGAGCTTTGTTGCAAAGCCGATGTCCAACGGTCTGTTCTATGACCTTTCCACTTTAGAGTGCTTAGATTTCTCCGAGAGCAAGTGGAATCCGGCAATCCTTGAGGAAATGTCAGTGGATGGGCATATCTATGGTATGGCGGCAGGGAAGCCAGAGCCAAGAGGCGGCCTGTTCTGGAACAAGAGACTTTTTGAGGAGGCTGGTCTTGACCCGGATCTGCCGTATGACCTGCAGGCAAGCGGCGACTGGACCTGGGAGAAGTTCGAGGAACTTTGTGCGAAGCTGACGCGTGATACGAACGGCGATGGTATCCCGGATACTTACGCGATGAGTAGTTTTTCCATCGATTTCTTTAAGCTCCTTGTAGCCTGCAACAATGCGGAGTTCATCGGGCTTGACGAGAACGGGAAATATTACAATGCAACGGGCACACCAGAGTTCCTTGAGGCGATGCAGTTTGGTGTAAAACTGGTTCAGGCAGGGTATGAGATGCCGGCACCGGAAGGATCCGATTGGGATTATTTCATCCCGGCATTCCACGATGCGAAGGTAGCGATGACATTCGGGGAAGAATACAGGGTTGGCACATGGAAAGACATGGACGACGATTTCGGTTTCGTTATGGCTCCGGCAGGTCCGAAAGGCAAGAGCTGCACAATCTTCGCGGACAATATTGTTGTAATGCCATCCTGCCTTGATGCAGATACCGCAAATAAAGTCGCATTTGCTTACAATCTTTACACAAACCCGACACCTGGTTATGAGGATGAGGGCGACTGGAAGACAAGTTACTACGACAACTTCCGTGACGAACGTGCAGTTGACGAGACTCTTGAGATGATGTATGAGGAAGACAGGGGCTTAATCTGGTATCTGCCGGTTGTATATGGTGCTGAGTATGGTGACATTATCTATAATGTATACGGCCTGCACAACACACCGCAGGAGAAGATCGAGGAAGTTGCCGGTAAGTGGGCTACCGTAATCGAGGATGCGAACATGAGGTAATTTCCAAGGTTTTTTCCTTAAAAATCTTGTCCGAAGGACAGCATGATAATTAAAAAACGCAGCGGTTCCAAACGGGTGGGCGGCAGCGTGCCGCCGCCCGTTTGGGGCCGTTGTGTTTTTGCATATTATGGTATTTTTTGAGAGATACGGCAACTCTTTACGAAAAGGTTTTCGTAAAATGTTTACTTAACAACGGGGGAGTTTGGGCAGCAAGGAGGACCATATTCGCTGACAAGGAGGAAAAGTATGTTGCCAAAGGGATTAAAATGGATGAAAAAAGAAGCCGTCCTGCTGTTGGCGGGCATGATGGCTTGCACATGTATGGGCTGTGGCGACAAAGAAAAAAATGGGGAGACACCGACACCGACGCAGGCAGAGGCAGCTCCGACAAAAGATGTGACAGAGCCAACCAAAGACGTGCCAGAACCGACGAAAGAGGCAGAACCGACACCGGGACCAGAACCGACAGAGCCTGCAAAAGAGGTGCGCACGGATTTTTACATATCAGCGATTGACGAGGAGCTTCCAAGTATGGCAGAATATTGGAAGGATTATTTCTCGGTCGGGATCGCAATTACAAAAGGGGAACTGCTCAACGACCTGAAAGGGGAGTTGATTGTAAAGCAGTTTAACAGCATGACCTGCGGCAATGAGATGAAACCGGATGCATTGCTTGACCGTGAGGCAACAAAAGCCACGGGCACGGAGACCTGTCCGGTCTTAAAATTCAAGAGTTGTGATGAAATGCTGCAGTTTTGCGTGGATAACAATATAAAAATGCGCGGGCATACGCTTGTATGGCACAGCCAGACACCGGACTGGTTTTTCATGCAGGAATATTCCAATAAACCGGATGCCGTCTTTGCATCGCGCGAGGTCATGTTGGAACGCATGGAAAATTATATCCGCCTTGTGATGGAATATGTCAACACAACTTATCCGGGCGTGGTTTACGCGTGGGATGTAGTCAACGAGGCAATTTCGCCGGGGGATGGCGGTGAAAATGACATGCGTATGAGTGACAGTCTCTGGTACCAGACAATCGGACCGGATTTTGTTGAGAAGGCATTTGAATATGCCAGAAAATATGCTGATCCGGAGCAAAAACTGTTTTACAATGATTTTAATACATATGACAACTCAAAGCGCATTGCAATCCTAAACCTTGTAAATAAAATCAAGGAGCAGGGAAATATTGATGGCATTGGCATGCAGAGCCACATTGGCATGAGCTCGCCAACATTGCTTGATTACGAGGAAACCATCCGTAAATTCGGGGAGACGGGGCTTGAGATTCAGATCACGGAGTTGGACATCAACCTTGATTCCAACACCGAGGAGGATTTCATGAAGGAAGGAAGCCGCTACAAGAGGTTGTTCTTCACGTTTAAAAATTTGGTGGATTCCGGTGCTGCCAACATCACAAACGTGACGGTGTGGGGGCTGACCGATGAGGGGTCATGGTTAAATAAGGATGGAAAGCGGTATCCGCTTCTATTCAATCAGGTACTTGAGACAAAGCCGGCATTCTGGGGGATTTTGCAGGATGAAGGAATCCCGTTGTTTTGAGGGAAATCCGTGGAGCTTGGTGTATTGCCGCCGGATTTGCGGCAAATTGTGTGCAAGGAGGAGAAAGAACATATGGGGGATCAGGCATATTTGGATGAAAGCCTTTCTTTTGAGGAGAGGGCAAAAGCCCTCGTAGCCGAAATGACACTGGAGGAAAAGGTATTCCAGACATTGCATGGGGCAAAAGAGATCAAGCGTCTTGGGGTAAAGGCGTATAATTACTGGAACGAGGCCCTGCATGGTGTGGCACGGGCGGGTGTGGCGACCGTCTTCCCGCAGGCAATCGGGCTGGCAGCCATTTTTGATGAGGATTTCATGGAGGAAGTGGCAGATGTCATCTCGACGGAGGGACGTGCAAAATTTAATGCACAGCAAAAGTATAGTGACTATGATATCTATAAAGGGCTGACGTTCTGGTCGCCGAACGTGAACATTTTCCGTGACCCGCGCTGGGGCAGGGGACATGAGACGTATGGGGAAGACCCTTACCTGACTTCGCGTCTTGGCGTGCGCTTTATTGCCGGGATTCAGGGACGTGACGGGAAATATTTGAAGGCGGCGGCATGTGCAAAGCATTTTGCCGTGCACTCCGGTCCGGAGGGCATCCGCCATAGTTTCAATGCGGTAGCGACAAAACAGGATATGTATGAGACATATCTCCCGGCTTTTAAGGCCTGCGTGAAGGAAGCGGGTGTCGAGGTGGTCATGGGTGCGTACAACCGCACGAACGGCGAGCCATGCTGTGGGAGTAAGACACTTTTGCAGGATATTTTGCGGAAGGACTGGGGCTTTACAGGGCATGTCACTTCCGACTGTTGGGCAAGTAAGGATTTCCATGAGTTCCATATGGTCACAAAGACACCGGTCGAATCGGTTTCGCTGGCGATGAATAACGGATGTGACTTAAACTGTGGCAATATATTCGGCAACCTGCTGCAGGCAGTGCGTGACGGCATGGTGAAGGAAGAGACCATCGACGGTGCAGTGACCCGCCTGATGACAACGCGCATGAAACTGGGGCTTTTTGACAAAGAGATGCCGTACAGTGATATTCCTTATGAAGTCTGTGACTGTGAGGAACATCGGATGATTAACCTTACGGCGGCAAAGCGCTGCCTGACCTTACTGAAAAATCAGGACAGCTTCCTGCCACTTGACAAAAAGAAGTTAAAGAGCATCGGTGTGATTGGACCGAATGCGGACAGCCGTGCCGCGCTCGTTGGAAATTATGAGGGAACGGCATCGGAATATGTCACAGTCCTGGAAGGGATCCGTGAGGCGGCGGGTCATGATGTGCGTATTTTCTACTCGGAAGGCTGCCATTTGTACAAAGACCGCATTTCCGGGCTTGCGCAGGCGGATGACCGCCTGGCGGAGGCAAAGGCCGTGGCGGATGCCTCCGACGTGGTTGTCATGTGCCTTGGCCTCGACGCGACGATTGAGGGCGAGGAGGGCGATGCGGGGAATGAATTTGGCAGTGGTGACAAGCTTTCCCTTAACTTGCCGGGAAAACAGCAGGAGCTGCTTGAGGCGGTGGTGGCATGTGGAAAACCGGTCATCCTTGTCTTACTTTCCGGCTCGGCGTTAGCCGTGACCTGGGCGGACGGTGAGAACAATGTGCCGGCAATTGTGCAGGCATGGTATCCGGGCGCGCAGGGCGGACGTGCCATTGCACAGATGTTGTTTGGGGAATTCTCGCCGGAGGGCAAGCTTCCGGTCACTTTCTACCGCACGAGCGAGGAACTGCCGGACTTCACCGATTATTCGATGAAGAACCGCACGTACCGCTATATGAAGAACGAAGCGCTCTACCCGTTTGGCTACGGGCTAAGTTACGCAAGGTTTGTCTGCAGTGCCGGGATCGAGGCACCGGAATTGCTGACGGCAGACAGTACTGTAAAGGTAAAAGCGACACTTTCCAATACCGGGGCATATGATGGTGCGGAAACGGTGCAGGTTTACGTGAAGGCGAAAGATGTGCCGGATGCGCCGAATTATCAGCTCAAAGGTTTGCGCAAGCTGACACTGGAAGCGGGGGAGACAAAGCAGACGGAGATCATCCTTAACATGAAGGCATTTGGCCTGTTCACGGAGGAAGGGGAGAAGTGGATTCTTCCGGGTGAGTACGAAATTTATGTCGGCACCTGCCAGCCGGACGCACGCAGCATCGCACTGACCGGGAACAAGCCGCAGGTATTCACCGTGAAATGTGGGGAGCGCGCGGTGGTGGAGACGGTGTAGGAAAAAACCGTGAGAAATCATGGAAATAACATCTGTTTTGAGAAGGGGTTGTTGATATATTTTTCGGGGAAAGAGCCAATGTCCGAAACGGAAGGGATCCGGGAAGGGGGTTGGCTCTTTTTCTGGTTTTTGGAAGCAAGGTTGGCATTGTAGCCATTGCAATCATGCCATGTACGGTAAAGGGCATATCGGAATCGTTTATATTTTTTGGGAAACGGATATATAATAAGCAACGACAGATTGGAAATCAAGGAGGGATGCCATTTGAATCCAGTAGAAGAATATATTAGTAGCTTTGATCAGGAGACACAACAAAAGCTTAATACGATAAGGGAATCAATTATTGAACTTGCCCCAAAAGCTACTGAGCGTATCTGCATGGGTGTGCCAACTTATGATTTGAATGGAAAGTGGTTGGTTCACTTTGCAGCTTTCAAGAAGCATATAGGGTTTTATCCTGACCCGGATGGGATTTTAACCTTTAAGGATAAGCTTAAAGAGTATAAAACCTCAAAAGGGACAGTACAATTTCCGTTAAACAAGCCGCTCCCGATGGAATTGATCCGTGAAATGATTGAATATAGGGTTAAATCACAACAAACCACATAATTTCCACTAATATAAAAACGCATCATTTTTCCGGAAGAATCCCATTGATACGTACCTTTGCTGCTGCTAGTTCCGCTGCAGCCTCCGCATTGCCCGTTTCATAGTCCACAGGCGTAATAACGCGGGAATGCCCGTCAAGGGAAGCGAGGACATGGCAGGGAAGCAGGGTGATGGAAGTTGCCGTCACCCCGCCATCTGCGCCATCTATTTGTTCCAGTTTCACCTGCACAAAAACCGTATCGTGGTTGATATCCCTCGTCATGCTCGATACCACATTGCCAAGTGAATAGAAACAAGGAACATTGCGCCCGTCCTTTGTGGCAATCATCTCCATCCCCTGCAAACAATGTGGATGCGAGCCAATGATCAAGTCCGCGCCCGCCGCAGCAATCTCCTTTGCGTGGTCTTTCTGGTAGCCGCGTACTTCATGGACATTTTCGCTCCCCCAATGCTCATATACAATCACAAAATCCGCGCCCGCCACGCGTGCCTGTGCAATCCGCTCCGTCATATCCGCGCGGGAATAGGCATCGATCATGCGGGAAAGTTGAGTTTTGGTAAGAAGCGCCCGTTGGTTGATCAGTTCCGTAAAAGAAAGTATGGCAATGTGTATTCCATTTTTTTCCAACATCATATAGCGCACACCATCGTAGTCCTCGCGGTATGTACCCGTGTGCGGGATGCCATATTCCTCCAGATGGGCAACCGTCTCCTCAATGCCGGTTGCCCCGCCATCCAGACAGTGGTTGTTTGCGGTCACAAGATGCGTGATGCCTGCCCATTGCAAGGACGAAAGATAATCCGCAGGCGCGTTGCAATTTGGCTGTTCATTGACCTCGCGCGCGGCGGTGGAATAAGGGTTACTTTCGGAAAGTGTCGTCTCAAGGTTCCCAACCACGAAATCACAGCGGGCAAAAGTGTCGCGCAGCAGGTAAAAACTATCCGTGTAATCGTGTGAACCATCCGCGCGCGCGGCGGTATATTGCTGTCCGGCAAGACACATCAAATCACCCATCAGGCAGAGGGTGACGGAAGTATCGTCCTTTTCGGCAACCGTTCCGGAACTGATGGAATCGGACAAACCATCATTGACGGAATCGGAAGAATCGCCATTGCCGGAATCGGATGGGATATCCGGATGATTTTCTGTGGAACCGGAAGAATCCGCATTTCCGGAACCGGCCGGGACACCCCCCTTATTTTCAACGGAAACCAGCAAATCCCCCGTATCCGGTATTTTCGTCACCTCCGTATTAGCATTGGTGGCTGTGTTGTAGTTTTCCCTGCCGTGATCCGGCATATTTCCCGGTTTTAAAACAAATGACAGAAGCAAAAGAAATACATTCAATAATATAGCAATGACCAGAGCGGTGAAAAGCCGCTTCAACCGATTCCACATTTTCATTTTATGCCCCTTTTCATCCGCATAAAAGCAGACTTACTCTTAATTTCTTCCATTATAATTATAATATAAAGCTCCCATTTTATCAAGTCTTGTTGTTTTTGGCTGTGTGCTAAAATATACTTTAATCCGGAAAATGCTTTGCAGAAAATTTTCCGGTTCTATCCTGCTCAAGTTCCTTAAGCCTTTTGTTGATTTTTTTTGCCTCGTTCCGGTTAATTAAATAAAAGCAAAACCAGATTGCCATAAAAATGCCACATGAAAATAAAAATTGCAGAATCGTATGAAAAACTTGTTCCGGATGGAAAGGAATCCAACCCAAAGAGACCGCGACTGGATAAAAAGTCCCCATCCCAACACAGAAATGAATCATTGATTTCAAAAATAAGGAACCCCGCTCCCACTCATAAACAATGGAAGTTCCGCCGCAGCCAATCCCTACGGCCATTGCACCGGCCGCCTGCCGCCCGAAATCTTCA